>JASFLF010000313.1:0-5043 GCA_050118235.1 Gammaproteobacteria bacterium
TCAGTAAACTATTACGAACAACGAACAACGAACAACGAACAACGAACAACGAACAACGAACAACGAACAACGAACAACGAAAAACGAGAAAGGAATCCCCATGGCATCCGGTTCCAAGAAAGTGATTTATGCCGCCTTGGCGGGCAACACATTAATAGCCATAACCAAGTTTGCCGCCGGCGGCATAACCGGCAGTTCGGCGATGATTTCCGAGGGCATTCATTCGCTGGTGGACACGGGTAATCAGGGATTGTTGCTGTATGGTTTGCGCCAAGCGAAAAAACCTGCTGATGAGAAGTTTCCCTTTGGTCACGGCAAAGAAATCTATTTTTGGTCGTTTATTGTTGCCATTCTGATATTCGCGTTAGGCGCCGGCATTTCCATTTATGAAGGTATTCTCCATATATTCCACCCGCAACCGATCACCAATGTGTTCATCAACTACGTCGTTTTAGGATTGGCTATGGTATTTGAAGGTGCGGCCTGGGTTTTCGCCCTTAAGGAATTTACCAAAGCCAAAGGTAAATGGGGGTATATCGAAGCGATACAGCGGGGTAAAGATCCAACCATGTTCGTTGTGTTGTTTGAAGACTCAGCCGCCATGTTAGGGCTGGTAATCGCACTAGCCGGCATTTTGTTAGGCGAGATAACAGGAATTTTGTATTTTGACGGCATCGCTTCCATTCTCATCGGACTGATATTGGCAGGCACCGCGGTGTGGTTGGCTTATGAGACGAAAGGTTTACTCATTGGGGAAAGCGCCAATAAGAAAGTGGTGGAAGGCATCCGAACCATAGTGTTAAACGCCGGTCCGGTGGATCATGTGAATGAAGTTTTAACCATGCACATGGGTCCCGATTATATTTTGGTCAATATTAGTGTTGATTTTGCTGATAGCACGGTCGCCGAGGAAATTGAAAAGGCCATTGATAAACTGGACTTGGAAATTAAACAGCAATTTCCCAATGTAAAGCGGGTGTTTATCGAAGCGGAAAAACGCCAAAAGAAAAACCTTAACCAGGGAGGTTAAGGTTTTTCCATCTAAACAAGATGCAGTTTTACTCTTTGAAGGTGCGGGCCCACTATCCTTGTCAGGACCGCACTGGGGGGCATTCTATTAGGCCGCTTTGGTCGAGTTTTCGAAATGATGTAGTGCTTCTTTACCTTTGTGGCTTTCCTTGCTAACCATGTCGAGATTTTCGCATTGTGGGCATTTCACCGTGCGATATTTGACAATATGGAAAGTGGTCCATGCCAGAGGTATTACCAACAGCGGCAGGAATCCTGTAAATAGGGTCACGCTGGCAACGGTCAACCAAATAAAGGCATCGACAAAAAAGCTGGTTGCGCATTGCGGAATGGGTTCACCGACAAAACCACAATTTGTGCAAACTCTTTGTTTCATTTCTAGATCTCCAAAAAAGTGTTAGTAACCGCATCAGTATATCATAACTTTATGAAAAGCTTCTGCACCGTTTTGCCATTTTATTATTAGTCTCAGGCTTGTAAAATGCAGTGCAAAATTGCTGAGCTATTCAATATGTTATTTTAATTCAATAACTTATCGGTATCTAAAGATATGAGAAGTATAGAGAGATTTTTTCAGGAATGAAGTGATCCAGATCAATTACCATGCAATTCATAAGAATATATAAGTCCATAGAACTGATCGATGCGCTCCTAAGATTCCTTAAATTTAACAGGTTCCAATAGCAAGTCTGGTTCTCCTGAATTCTCTAGAATTTGTTTGCGCGCGGCATCACGCATCTGTTTTGCTAGCGACCATAGATCAGCTTCTATCGCTACCTTTGTGTTTTTCGACAAGGTATTTTCCAGCAGTTGGCGTGGAATGATGGGATCACCCACAAACACCTGAATATTTCCCTGATTGGGTAGCCAGGTGTCCGCTCGCAAAATGGACCGAGTGCCACGCAAGGTAATGGGAACCACCGGCAGGTCTGCTTTGGCGGCTACAAAAAATGCACCTAAATGAAAAGGCAGCACACCGGGGCGGCGCACAAACGTGCCTTCCGGGAAGAAAAATAAACCATGATTTTTTCGCGCGCTGTCGCAAAGCCTGGTCAAATCGTCCAGACTTTTTTCGAGATCGAAACGCTCGATATATTCCGCTTCGATACGATGTAAAAACCAGCGACTTGGCCACTGTTGTTTGAGTTCCGATTTGGCCACAAACCTGACGATTCGCGGCAATGCATTGATAAGCACGGGACCATCCAAATAACTGCAGTGGTTGGCGATATAAATACAGGCTTGGTTTTCCGGTGGCAGCTTGTGTAATCCATGGAGTTTAATAGGCGTACCGGAAAGTTTTGCCAACCATGAGGTGGATCTTTTAATCAATGACCAGCGTTTTGACAGCGAGGGCAGGGCTATGACCGCTGTCCAAGTGAATAGGGCCAACAACCAAAACGCGATGCGTACATATACACCAAACATTAAGCGTTTTGTGGAGTTTTTTAATTTACGGCCTTCGGCCACGAATCCTCGAACGGTAAAGTGCAAGATTTGCAACCATACCGGCTTATGCTTTTTACCGATTACACCTTTTTCAAACAGCTCCCGGCTGGCGGCGCGTCGCAATTTTCCGCTGGACGTTTTCAAGATGGTGTTCGGCGGCGCCAGAACGATTTCATCGGGCGGCGTGCCGACCAATCCATTTACGGTGGCGATCACGTTGCGCTGCAATTTTTTTAATTGTTCACTATCGGTTTCCCGGGTTTCCGCGACAACCACTAAGCGTTCGGTGCCGTTATGAGGGTCGGTACTGCCAAAAGCGGTAACTCGGCCGGCACGAACGCCTTCTATATTGCCTATACATTCCTCCAATTCATGCGGATAAATATTACGGCCGGCTCGGATAATAATGTCTTTGATCCGTCCGGTAAGATAAATTTCGCCGTCCGCGATGTAGGCTAAGTCACCCGAGTCCAACCAATCACCTTGAAACAAGGCCTTTGTGTGCTCGACATTGCGAAAATAGCCACTGGTTGCGGACGGGCCACGAAACTGTAAACTGCCTTCTTGTCGTTCAGGCATTTCCCGGTTGGCTGAATCCACTATACGGACATCGTGGTTTGGTAATGGATATCCACACGAGACAAACAGCAATGGGTCGTCGTCAGCCTCGGTAGCTGGTATGGCTTTGCCGGTTTGCATAAAAGTCGTTCTTTTAACCTTATCGACTATCATGCCTCTGTTAATAGGCGGAAACGCCAAGCCCACTGTATTTTCCGCCAGCCCATAGACCGGCATTAAGGTTTGCTGTTTTAAACCATAATGGTGGAATTTTTCATAAAACCGTTCCATAGTAGAAGCGCTGACCGTTTCCGCGCCATTGAACGCCGCGCGCCAAGAACTCAAGTCAAGATCCCGCAGCTGTTCCTCTTCCAAACGGCGTATACACAGCTCGTAACCGAAATTTGGGGAAGCGGACAGAGTGCCTTTGTAGTTATGGATAGTCCACAGCCATTTTTCCGGATGATGCAAGAAGGACAACGGCGACATGACGGCTAAGAAATAGGCGTAATATATGCTGCCTAACCAGGCGCCAATCAATCCCATATCGTGGTAAAGGGGTAACCAACTTACAAATACATCATCGGATGTGGCGTTGACGGTTTTACCCATCGCCCTGATGTTTGCCAGCAGGTTTGCATGGCTTAATACCACCCCTTTGGGATTGCCGGTACTTCCCGATGTATATTGAATAAAGGCCGTGGCTTCGGGATTGACCGGGATCTCGCTGAACGAATGGCCGCCGGCGAACAACTCTTCGATGGTTACCACATGCCGCAATGAACTGACTTGAGCTTGCAACAAGCGAGCGATCTTTTTTGCTTGCGGGATGGTAATCAGAACGGGGGCTTGGCAATTTGTTAAAATGCCAACATGCCTACGCATATGATCTTCAAGTTGGGCCGGGTTCGCGGGCGGGTATAAAGGCACCGGGATACCCCCAGCTAATAAAATGCCGTAGAAACTATAAAAATATTCCTCACTGGTGGGCAACATAATGCTTACGCATTCGCCGGGTTGAATGTTCAGATTTTGAAGGCCTGCCGCGATCGTTTGAGCTTGGGTGAATAGCTGTTCATAGGTGATAGGGTTGTCGCTGGTCCCGTTGCATAATTGTAGATGCGGACGCTTTGGATGGCATTGTGTATGCCAGGCCAATACGTCTATTAACGTAGTGGCAGTGTGCGGCACAACGTGCGCCGGTTCCAGTGGCCGGGATTTAGCGGGGGCTGAATCGGTTGCGGGCCCGCCCGGCGATGGCGCTAGCGTAGCTGCGCTGTGTATTGCGCGCAATAAATCGCGTGGTGTTTCGGCGCTACCGGCTACGTAGTCCTGTAGCGTAATATGAAACACTTGTTCTACTCGGGCACAGAGTTCGACCCGGCTTAAACTGTCCAAACCTAAATCCGTACTCAATGCGCTGTCCAATTCTATGGAATCCGGGGCCGATGTGCGCGATTCCCGTAACTGTTGCTTAATAGTATCGAGTAACAGTTCTATTTCCGTATTTTGATGGCTGGAGCTTTGTCGATTCAACGCTTGAGTCATGATGGAATTATTTCGACCTCAATAACGAATTTGCGATTACCAATATAACAATAACAGCCAGCATTCTTTAAGTGTAGCTCACATAGGAGACACCAAGAAAACACCGACAGTAAGCATCAGACTACCTGATAACTTTCGCCACACCGCCGCGGCGCTGATCGCCCGCGCCATCGTATATTCCCTGATGTTCAGTGACGGCATGCACGCCGCCGAAGAACAGATTTTTTTGCTCCCAAAATTTGTGGTTAACATACTGCCGGCACAATGGCTGTAATTCGTGCGGCTCGAAACCCGGTTCAATACTCAGTAGATCATTTTCGAAATGTATCCTCGGATGATTGACGGCGTCATGAAGATTTTTTTTGAAATCAATGATATTGATCAATACTTGTAAAATCGCTGTGCGCAGCCGGTTAGAGCCGCCCGAACCCAGGCAAATTTTCTTCCCAGCCTCGGAAA
>JASFLF010000314.1:0-5036 GCA_050118235.1 Gammaproteobacteria bacterium
AACTGCAAATAGTCAATGACGATCAGACCGAGACCGTTGTTTTCCCGCGCCAGACGACGCGCCCTCGCCCGTAACTCATTGGGAGTCAACGCCGGTGTGTCGTCGATAAACATTTTCGCTTCGGCCAACAGACCTACGGCCGAAGTAAGCCGCGGCCAGTCATCGTCATCGAGTTTTCCGGTACGCACACGGTGTTGATCGATTCGGCCTAATGAGGACAACAAACGCATTGCCAATTGTTCTCCCGGCATTTCCATGCTGAATATGGCGACAGGAGCATCGGTTTTAATGGCAACGTTTTCAGCAACATTCATCGCGAAGGTGGTTTTGCCCATGGAAGGCCGTCCGGCGACGATAACCATATCCGATTTTTGCAGACCGGAGGTCATATCATCGAAATCGCTGAATCCTGTCGGCACGCCTGTGATAGGGCTGTCTTGCTGGAACAACATGTCGATTTTATCGACGGCTTTTACCAGCAAGTCTTTGATGGCGACGAAACTCTTGCGCCCTTTCGCGCCTTTTTCCGCAATCTCAAATACCAGTTTTTCCGCATTATCCAGCAGTTGTTCGCTTTTACGGCCTTCGGTTTGATAACAACTGCTGGCTATGTCATTACTAACGCTGATCAACTGCCGCAATACGGATCTTTCCCGAACGATTTGAGCATAGGTGACAATATTGGCCGCACTCGGCGTGTTTTTCACCAGTTGGCCTAAATACGTCAAACCACCGACGGTATCCAGCTCTTTTCGTTTATCTAACCAGTCGGATAGCGTAACAACATCGGTAGGATCTTGGTGTTCCACCTGATGGGCAATGGCATGAAAAATCCGCCGGTGATCGCGGCGGTAAAAATCATCTTCGTTGACAATGTCGGCAATTTTGTCCCAGGCGGTATTGTCTAACATCAATCCGCCCAGTACGGATTGCTCTGCTTCAATGGAATGGGGCGTGACGTTCAATGCTTGGGTAGCAGTATCAGGTATTTCCGTTACAAACGCGGGCTCTTGCATAAGTGTTTTTATAAGCTTTATAACGTTGTCGTTTTATTTGCGCGACGTACTTTCACGATGTACTTTCGCATGCTTAATTGAAACTATGGTAATGAATTCTGCGGAGCTTGAACAGACTTATGAGCATAAAGTTTTTGTAAAAAATCTCTTCCATAAGAAATTTTTTCCTTGAAAAACGCGAATAATACGCTCTCGATCTAACTTACTGGTTACATTCGGAAAGGTTTGCGGGAGGGGCAACGGATATAAATAACAGTTGCAAAATATAACTAAAATCGATGTTAACAGGATACGCTAATATCCCGTTAACACTTGGTTTGCCTATTTAATGGACAAAATACTGTTATTACAAATTATTATTTTAATATCAAACTTCTTGGTAATAATTATTCAGCAATAACGCTAACTTTTACGGTTGCGACGACATCGCCGTGTAATTCAATGTCAATATCATAGTCGCCAATTTGACGAATGGGGCCTTCTGGTAAACGGACTTCGCGTTTTTCAACTTCGACGCCGGCTTCGGTAATCGCCCGGGCGATATCCAATGTGCCCACGGAGCCGAACAATTTACCTTCGTCGCCGGCTTTGTGGGCAAGAGTGACGGCAATATTAGCTAAGGCTTCACGGCGCGACTCAGCTGCAGTTAATTTTTCCGCGGAAATTTGCTCCAGTTCCGCTCGGCGTGCCTCAAACTTGGCGATATTCTCAGTAGTTGCAGGAACAGCCATGCCTTTGGGAATCAAAAAGTTTCTTCCATAACCCGCTTTAACGGCCACTGTATCGCCCAGGCTTCCCAGGTTGTGTACTTTCTCTAATAAGATTACGTTCATAGTAAACTCCTTGTGATCAAGATGTTCGATCTTAAGTAAATCAATAAACCCAATGTAACAATTCTAAACTTGCTTCAACTCTTGCCCATGCTGGCGCGGACTTTATCCCGGAAATTAGCCCAAGTGTCAATAAATCCGACAATCGCTATTAATCTCAATAAAAAAGGGGACAATATATAAATCCCAACTAACCAGCTAATGTGTAATTTCTTAACATGCACCACGGCATGCGCTACTGCCAGCGCCTGAAGTAAATACAACATTAGTAAGACACTCAGCAACTCCCCTGCAATAGCGCTAACATAGCCTATTGGAAGAAATGAGATTACCCCAATAACGCCGGTAACAATGGCGAACGTGTTGCCCAGACGTAAATTGTGAAACTCCTGCTGAAACCCACCAGGATTATACAATAGCGCCTGCCACCACCGCCCAAGAAACAAACATGCGACGCAATTCAACACGATGAAACCGGCGAATATCCCAGTAAGAGACTTCGATGCCAGGGCGATTTGTTGGCTCAACACCGTTCTACTTTGCTCATCAGCTTGTTCTAGAACGGGGGCGAAAAACGTTGAGGTTGCTTGTTGCCACATCAACACCGGGTCGGTTACGGCGTAAATCACTAATACAAACACCGCCCCGAAACCGCCTGCCACCATAAGCGTTTTTGGCAGGGACAGCGTGTATCGCAGTACGGCGCCCAGCACCCACACCATACCAAGCACACCAATAAAGCCGAATACGGCCATCGGCACATGGGCCAGCGACGTGAAAAAGTAGGTGAAGATCCCAAATATCGCGCTGGAACTCACCAAAATAACCAGCCCTGCGTTTAATCCTTGTCGCAGCGTTACCAATGCTAACGCCGCGCCGCTCAAGTAATTTATAAACGGCAGTATTAATGACAATATCGCGGTAGCCGATACAACCATCGTAGCCTGAAAAGGACCGCGCATAATATACGACGCTAAAGCTTTCATTGTACTGCCGTGCTTTATGAAACGTGTTTTATGGAGTTACGTGCTTCGCCTGGTGTGGCAAATCAGAACACGCTGACTACCCGCAAAACCAATTACGTTCTGTGTGCGTCGCTGTATGGCAATAAAGCGATGTAACGGGCGCGTTTAATTGCCCGAGCCAGCTGCCGTTGATAACGAGCGTTGGTACCTGTTATGCGGCTGGGTACGATTTTTCCGGTTTCGGTGATAAATGACTTTAAGGTATTCAAATCCTTGTAGTCGATTTCTTTAACGCCTTCTGCGGTGAATCGGCAAAACTTTTTACGGCGGAAATAACGGGCCATGATTAACCTCTCTATATAAGTTCTATAAATGTTCTATGAATGTCTAATGTAACCGAATGAATGACAATATTGGTCAATACACCGATCTCACGCTTAAGAACTAGGCGGCGTCTTCGCTGCCAGCGTCTTCTTTGCTGTCGACGTCTTCTTTGCTGTCGGTATCGGTTTTGGTTTCGGAATCCGTATCACGCTCAGCTTCGCGCTCATACGTCTTTTCGGATTCTTCACGAAGTTTACCCATGGGGGAAGGTTCGGTAACGGCTTCTTTTGTGGTTAAAACCATATCGCGGATGACGGCGTCATTAAACCGGAAAGCGCTTTTCAACTCGTTCAACGCTTCTTGACTGCTTTCTATATTCATCAGCACATAGTGCGCTTTATGAACTTTGGCGATAGGAAAGGCCAACTGCCGGCGGCCCCAATCTTCCAAGCGGTGGACTCTTCCGCCATCGGATTCAACAATGGCGCGGTAACGGTCAATCATGGCGGGTACTTGTTCACTCTGATCGGGGTGAACAAGAAATACAATTTCATAATGTCTCACGATAAAGCTCCTTTCGGTTAAAAGCCTCCCGCGGGTGAGCATAGTGCGGTGAGGCAAGGATCGGTTAATACACTGTATAAAACTGAAGGCGCGAGATTGTACTAGAAAGTGGGGGGATTTGGCAACGCATTTGTCGGCATTTACCCGGCTTTTGTAGCCAATTCCTTTGTATCTGTGTATCAATCCGTGGCTTGACCATGCGCACAGCGCACGCTGTGACCGAAATGATGGAATACCCTGGGAGCGGAGCTGTGCGCCGCGACGTATAAAAGTCTATTTACATCCGCATTTCGCGCCCCTAGCCTGCATTTCTCACCAGGATCGTGGGAGCTGGCGAAGGATTCGTGTTCGTAGGCGCCGCTCTGGAGCGAAAGTCATAGCAGTAGCTATGACTTGAGTGAAGAGCAAGCATACGGATACGAAGACAAGCCAGAACCGCGATAGGCCTTAAGTTGAAAAAATGTCTTAAGGATTTACATTGCATAATCGGTTGTTTTGCTGTCTATTCTAGACGTTTGTTGGCCGCCTGGTGAGAAATGCAGGTTAGGGACGCTCCTACCGCCAGCACCGATTTACGCAAAATTTCGCTGTCTCATGGCCTCATACAGGCAAATTCCAGCCGCCACGGACACATTGAGGCTTTCGACCACGCCGGTCATCGGTAATTTCACCAAAAAATCGCATTTTTCCTTACTCAGGCGGCGCAATCCGGTCCCCTCTGCCCCCATGGCAATGGCCACGGGTATCGTCAAATCCACCTGGTACAAGGTTTGTTCCCCTTTGTCATCCATTCCCACAAGCCATATACCGGCCTTTTTAAGTTGATCCATAGTACGCGCCAGGTTAGTGACTTGCACCACCGGCACATTGTGCAACGCCCCACTGGCGACTTTGGCCACTGTGGGGGTAAGTCCTACGGATTTGTCTTTGGGGATGATGACGGCATCCACACCTGCCCCATCGGCGCTGCGCAAACAGGCACCCAGGTTATGGGGGTCTTGTACTCCATCGAGAATCAGCAGTAGCGCGGAGTTATGGAGATTATCGAGCATAGCGAATAAATCATTTTCCGAAAGCATCCCGGGCATTTTGCAGTGCGCAATCACGCCTTGATGTTTTACGCCGGGCAGGAGGTGATCCAACTGCTGGCGGGGTGTTTCATGATGGGGCAAACCTATTTTTTGGGCCAGCCGATGGATCTCGGCAATACGACTGTCGTTCCGGTTAAGGTCCAGCCAGATTTCTACAATGGATTGGGGGCTATGGGTAAGCGCGGTATGGACAGCGTGTATGCCATAAATCAAGTCACTTTTATTCATCTTTATTAACTGCGGCTA
>JASFLF010000315.1:0-5021 GCA_050118235.1 Gammaproteobacteria bacterium
CCGCAAGGCTCTAACTCAGGCAAGGTCTTCTCGTCAAATTCCGTGTTCATACTTTGTAGCGCCCTGCACATAGCCTCAATGCGATTGTCGATGGCGTGGGTGTGATCCAAAATGCAATTGATAGCATGGGCCACCGGATCCGGGGCGTCCCGCGTGACACCGTAGGCATCGAATCCCATTTTTTTCGCTTGCGCATGGCGTTTTTGTTGCTGTTCGGAAACCTCTTTGTCCTTGATTACCGTACGGCCCGGCACACCCACCACAGTGGAGTTTGCGGGTACATCCTTGACCACCACGGCATTTGAGCCAATGCGCGCTCCTTTTCCCAAGGTAATTGGGCCCAGGACTTTGGCACCGGCCCCTACCACCACATCGTTACCCAGCGTGGGATGGCGCTTGCCTTTCTCCCAACTGGTGCCACCCAACGTTACCCCGTGGTACAACGTGCAATCGTCACCAATTTCCGCCGTCTCACCAATGACCACACCCATTCCATGGTCAATGAAAAAGCGCCTGCCGATGGTCGCACCGGGATGGATCTCTATCCCTGTTAACCAGCGGCTTATGGCCGACAGGAACCGGGCAATCCATCGAAACCCGTGGCGCCATAAATAGTGGGTCAAGCGGTGAAACAGTACCGCGTGGACACCGGGATAAGTGGTTAAAACTTCAAAAAAATTACGTGCCGCCGGGTCCCGAGCAAATACGCACTTAATATCTTCTTTGATTCGGCTAAACATAAAGTATACATTAATGTTTTTGTGGGTTTTTAGCTATAAGTGGGCTCAATTTAGCAAAACACAAGGTTTTTTGATTTGTGACAATTATCCCGATAGTTTTTTTTGCATCGTCGACAAAATGCCGCGCAGAATATTCACTTCCACTTTTTCCAGTTGGGCTTTGTTGAACAAGCGTTTTAGTCGGCGGCTCATTTTGCGAGGGTGATCAGGGCCCAAAAAGCCGATCTCGGTTAATACCGCAAATAAATGGTCAAAAAATCCCTGCATTTCCGCGGCCGTTGCCGGCTGTTCTTGGATTAGGCCGGGGGAATCTCGGCCGGCTACCGGGGACTCGAGTTGTTGGGCCGCCATCATCAACTCGTAGGCAATGACTTGTACCGCCGCCGCTAAATTCAGTGAACTATAGGCTTCGTTGCTGGGAATATGCACTAAATAATGGCAGCGTTCCAATTCTTCATTGGTGAGGCCGGAATGCTCTCGACCAAATACAATGGCGACCGAGGAATGTTGCGCTTGATGGATGACCTTTGCGGCGCACTCTCGGGCATCGACTTGGGGCCAGGTTAAACGTCGCAAACGCGCGCTCGCGCCTAATATCAAACCACAGCCGGCGATAGCCTCATCCAAGCTATCGCACACCGTCGCCCGGGCTAACAAATCATCCGCCCCAGAGGCGCGGGCTGTCGCTTTCGCATGCGGAAACTGCATGGGATCGACCAACACCAAGTGTTCTAAACACATGTTCTTCATGGCTCTGGCGACGCCGCCGATATTGCCCGGCTCGGAAGTATTCATTAACACAATTCGAATGTTAGCCAACATAACTGGATATTACCTATCTAATTAAACACGAGTGCAGATTGTAACCCGCCGCCGCTAGCGCACAAACATTCGCAATTTAGCCGCAAATTTGCTACATTGCCGGCCCGCGTAACCTCACACTCACATTCAGACAAAACAACTTCAGCAAAGAATACGTTATGACCATGCAGCCCATGCTTAATATTGCGGTTCGCGCCGCTCGTAATGCCGGCAATATCATTGCCCGGTCCGTTGACCGCCTTGGCCAAATCACGATAACGGCAAAAGCTGAAAATGACTTTGTCTCCGAAGTAGACCGGCAAGCGGAGCAAGAAATCATTCACGTCATTCGTAAAGCTTATCCTAGTCACAGCATTTTGGGTGAAGAAACCGGTGCTCATGAGGGTGACGATTTCGTATGGATTATTGATCCTCTGGACGGTACCACCAACTTTCTACATGGATTTCCTCAATTTGCGGTGTCCATCGGCCTCAAGCACAAAGGCCGGCTGGAGCAGGCCGTGGTCTATGACCCGTTGCGTCAGGAGTTGTTTACCGCCAGCCGCGGCGGGGGGGCGCAAATGAACGACCGCCGCATCCGAGTCAGCAAACATAATGACCTCGACGGGGCGCTACTCGGCACCGGTTTTCCTTTCAAACAGCAGCAGCATTTGGATGCGTATTTACAGACGTTCAAGGCCTTGTTTCCCATGACCGCGGGCATCCGTCGGGCCGGTTCCGCAGCGTTGGATTTGGCTTATGTTGCCTCCGGGCGCTTGGACGGATTCTGGGAAATCGGACTCAACCCCTGGGACATGGCGGCGGGAGTCTTGTTGATTCAAGAAGCCGGTGGCTTGGTCAGCGATTTTAGTGGTGGCAACGATTTTCTGGAAACGGGAAATATTGTGGCCGCCAATCCAAGAGTGTTTAAAGCCATGCTGCAAAAAATCCGTCCGCACTTAACCGGTGACCTTGCTAGATAAATTGCACGAATTTTTTATTCGCTTTTTAGTAACCTGTGGATGTCGAAAGATGTTTCCTTGTGTAGATCAAGCGAGGCTCGTCATCCTGGTGAGAAATACGGGTTAAATCCTTGTCCCTCCGGGAAAAACCCTAAAATTCCCGCTCCGGCCGCAATATTTTTACGTTCAGCCAAACTCAAGAAACATCGAAAATCGCCGAATAATTCCTAAGATGGAATAATTCAACGAAGTGGTGTGTTTTATGAAGATCAAGCGGTTCCGAAACCTCAATGCAACGCAAACCTTAAAGTCCAAAATCAAAGATTCACAACAAAACTTGTTTGAATACACTTTAATGACGGCCAGTAATACGGATTTTTCCACGTTTGATGTGTTGTCAGTGACTCGTGCTGATGTCACACCAAGTTACCAATGCAAAACCGTTCACCGCAAAGTGCACACTCAATCCGCGCGTGTGGCATCGCAAAGCGCGATTGTTATCCCCTGGCCAAAGCGTCGATGACAAAATCACCCACGAATTCCGCTAAGCATTTTAATTCAATAATAAAATTATCCCGCCTTCCAAGTTTTTGGTACACTCGGTGGTTCAATAACCACAACTTACCTCCAGCAATTATCAGCGATTGAATCAAAGGCTTTAGGGGGGGACCGCTAGGAACACGATATGGAGTTATTATCTAAGCTATTAAAAGACATGGTGGCCAATCGTGCCTCGGACCTTTTTCTAAGTACAGGAGCCACCCCGGCTCTTAGAATCCACGGCAAATTACATTGTTACGATGGCACGCCACTGAGTTCAGGCCGCACCGAAAAAATGGCCCGCTTGATCATGTCCGAGGAACAACGTAAAGCCTTTGAAGAGAATCCCGAAGCCAATATCGCCCATGATGTACCCGGCATAGGCCGTTTCCGCTTTAATATTTTCCGCCAGCGCAATGAAATTGCCATGGTGGTGCGCGCCATCGCCGACCAAGTCCCTGACTTCGATTCATTGGGCATTCCGGCCATGCTCAGAGAGATCGTCATGGCTCGCCGGGGCCTGGTATTAGTCACGGGACCATCGGGGGCCGGCAAATCCACGACACTGGCCGCAATGGTCGAACACCGTAACATCAACGATATTTGCCATATCGTCACCATCGAAGATCCTATCGAGTACTTGATTGCCCACAAAAAATCCATCGTCAATCAACGTGAAATCGGCGCCGATACCAATTCTTATCACAACGCCTTGATTAACGCGCTCAGACAATCGCCGGACGTCATCATGGTTGGGGAAATACGCCAAAGGGCCATTATGGAAGATGTGCTGGAATTCGCCGACACCGGGCATTTGTGTTTGGCCACACTACATGCCAACAACACTACTCAGGCGCTGGAGCGCATCTTGCACATGTTTCCCAAAGACCAGCACGAACCGCTGTGCAATGCCCTGGCAACCAACTTGAAAGCCGTGGTGTCGCAAATGCTAGTGCCCACCATCTACGGAGACCGCACCGTGGCCGTGGAAATGCTGATCAACACCCCTCGCGTTTCGGATTTGATTCGCCGCGGTGATTTCGGTGAGTTGATGGAGGTGATGGATAAAGACACAAATGCTAATATGTGCACCATGGACCAAGCGCTGTTTCAATTGTACAACGATGACCGCATCTCCGAAGAAACCGCTTTAGCGTACGCCAATTCCTTAAGCAACATGCGCTTGCAAATCCGCTTGTCCACCCCCACCGCAGACTCATCCATAACCAACAACGAATAACGAACCAAGAACACCGAACATTAAGGTAAAAATCATGACCTCCAATCCGCTTCCTTTGATTATCGAACCGCAACAATTGACACAGTATTTGAACGACGACAGCATCATTTTTGTGGATTTGTGCAAAACCGAACAATATATGCAGGCACACGTCCCGGGCGCCATTCACATGGACTATCGGCAAGTCATCACAGCCAAACCGCCGCTGATGGGATTATTACCAGAGCCGCCGCAACTGCAGGAAATCGCCGCCAGAATCGGCCTTACCGAAGACAAAACAGTGGTGGCCTACGACGAAGAAGGCGGCGGCAAAGCGGCCCGCTTGCTCTGGACCCTGGATGCCATGGGTCATCAACACTTAAGCCTGTTAAACGGCGGCATCATTTCCTGGCTGGCCGAAAAATGCCCTATCGAATCAACTGTAAATGTCGCCAACTCCGAAATCAGTTATCCGATTCAATTACACGAATCTGTTATTGCGCGTAAGGATTATATTCTCGACAGCTTACAAAACGACTCAGTTGCCATCTTAGACACCCGTTCAGCCTATGAATACAAAGGTGAAAAGAAGTTTTCCGAAAGAGGCGGCCGTATCCCCGGTGCGGTAAACATGGACTGGATATTATTAATGGACAGGGAGAACCATTTTAAACTGCAACCCGCCGATAAAATCGAGACAATGCTAAGCGATCTGGGAATTAGCCGAGACAAAGAAGTCATCGTCTACTGCCAAACCCA
>JASFLF010000316.1:0-5017 GCA_050118235.1 Gammaproteobacteria bacterium
GATAAAGGGGACGCTAACCAAGCCTGAAGAGGCGTAAGATTTAGAAATGACATTTTTCTCACCCAGGATGACGAGCCCTCGCTTGATATTTGAATCCACCAGGAAACACCTATCGACTGCCTCTTTCCTTGGTCGGAAGTTCGCCCCCAGGTGAGAAATCGCAGCTTAATTCACCACCTCGCGCCATTGCTTCAATGTTACCGGTCCGCCAGCACCGCCACCTCCGCCGGTCAAAACAAGATTGTCCAGCCAGATTCGATTGGATTGGCCGGATTTAGCCACTAAATCAAAACTCAGCGCGTTAAGCGATATCGAGCCACCGGCGGTGACATCGATGGTTGTAGTCCCTGGGACAAACGCCCCACCGGTATTGCGGTCTTGATACACCGCGGAACTGTACGTATTGACTCCATCGCTGACACTGAATGTCAGCTGCATGGAATTGGGTGCATTGCCATTTTGCACCTTATAGTCGAACGTCATCGATAAAGTGATGGGCCCGGTGACGGTAAACCCGCTCAGGGCAAAAGAACCTCCCCCGTTGGCCGCACCGCCGCCGGGATTGGGTTTGTAGATATAGGCGGCGCGACTGCCGTCCGGCCCGCCGGTGTCATCCCAAGGATCACCGGAAAACGCACCGGATTGATTAAACGTCCAACCGGTAGGCGGCCCCGCGCCGGCCGGGTCGTTAAAATCGGGATTAGCCGTTTGAATCAGGTTGGCGTTCAATTCGACTATCGCCTCTATTGTGCGGGCGGTATTACTGCGGCTGACATTGCCAACTACCCTCACTCTGCATTGCTCGGCCGGCAACGCCACGCCGCTGAAATCCGAATTAAATCCGCCACCGAGATCTACGATGGTAAAAGCGTCCGCGCCCAGACTCACCGGCCCTTCGGCCAAGGCACTGTCACACGCGCCGGTATTACCGAAATTCCAGCTGGCTCGTTCCATGCCGCTTTCCGCGGCAAATAGGGCCGCTACGCTATCGCTTTGGTTGAGTGTGTCATTGACGCCGGTGGTGGAAATTTGAATGGACATGACCAGCACCAGCATGACCACCATGGCCAGTAATAACACCGTTATGACGCTGACGGCACCGGATTGTTGGGTTGCGGATTTCAAGATTGATCCCTCAATGCCACGCGGGTGCGTTGTGAATAAGAGCCGCCGGTGACAGGATTTTGTAGAGTAAGATTGATTTCCACAAACGCCAAATCCACATTGTTGGCGGTCACGGCTCCGCTACTGTCGTAGTACACAAAGCTCGCACTGCTAACCTCATCGGTTAATGTGCCGGTCACTGCCGGCGAACTATACCCCAGGGTGATATCGCCACCAGCCACTGTAATGCTGACAATAGTGCTCACCGAATCCACTTTAGTGAACACCATATTGGCAGGAGTCATGGTGCTGACATCATAACCACTGCCATTGTTATTGACTTGGCGGATTTCCCGCGCTAATCGTTCGGTGGCATAACGCAGCTTAGCCAGGGTGCTTAAGTTCTCTGTCGTTAAGCGCGCTGCGGTCAAGCCTTGAGAAAATATCGGCGCGGTCAGAGCGGCCAATACCCCTAAAATAACTATCACCATAACCATTTCAATTAAGGTGAATCCCTGCTGCGTCGTCACTTTTGCTTGTGAGCTATTTACTTGTTGGCAATGGAACATGTTAATAGTCCGCCATCATCAAGGTAACGGTAGCAGTTCCACTGTCATAGGTAGCGTTAATGTTAAATAGTTTGCAGTTCGCCCCAACCGGACAGGCCGAACCCGCATATGGGTCGTTGATGGTGACTGTGGGAGGTCCAAATCCATTGAGTGCCGGCAATGCGCTGCAATCGCTAATGCCACCCAAGTCATAACCCGCCTGGCGGCGCGCCGCCAGTAAATGCTCGGTGCATTCCTGGGCCAATTGCGCGGAGGCTTGTATGTCGTTGTTTATGGACAACGAATTAGTCAATTGCCCAAACAAAGGAATCAGTCCGGCGATACTGATGCTCAGCAGTACAATCACCATCACCAGTTCGATGAGGGTAAATCCGTTGTTTGCCGCCGAAAATTTCATATTTCAATGCCAATATTCAATGCCGCTAAAGGGACGCAAACCCCGTCAAAGGCTCTAATAGCACCGACTGGCTTACGCCGTCGGCGCTTAACGTAAAGGTTCGCGCCGGCGTTGAGGTTATGATGGTCGCGCCGGAAACCGGCCTGCCCAAGGAGTCGAAATCCACATTCGCGCCACTTAAACCGATTCCGTTTTCCAGAGCAATACTAAAAGGCTGGTTAGTGACCGGATCGATCACAGGATTGTTGTTACACGGCGCGCTGGCCGAAGCCGTCACGCAGGACACCGAATAACCACCCGCACCTACCGTCAAGCGCAACGGCTGCCCCCAATGCATGGCCAAAGCTTGAGTGTGACGAATATGGTTGGCCAGTAAACTGGCTTGCGTGGGCAGCATAATCTCGCTGTCGGAGGGCCATTTGACGACGGCATACACCGTCAGAATGGAAACCAGAACAATGACAATGACCAATTCAACCAGGGTGAATCCGGAGGTTTCCTTGTTCATTGCAGAACACTCCACTGCAGAACGCTCATTACGGAAAGTTCATGGCGTAAAAGGTACCGCCAGCCTGTGGGACTGGCTGGCGGTAGCGACAGAGGGAGGATGTTATTAGTTGATGGGGTGTCCAACGAAATTCGCGGTAAGCCCACTGGCAACATGCGTCAACACGCAAGTTTCCGGACCTCCGGCAACAGTAAGTGCGTTATCCGTAATGGTATAGTCGGTATCGCCTGCGACGCCGTCGGCCGCAACGTTGTTGCCGCCTTCCAAAGCCGCCTCTACATCCGTGCAGTTAGCAACAGCGGTACCATCACCATTGCCCATACTGCGCACTGCGTAGTTGATGGCTGAAGCTGAACCCAAAGCACCCGCCATGCCGTCCACGGCGGCTTGTTCTGCGTCACCGGAGACATCCACAAAACTGGGAATAGCCGATGCCGCCAATATGCCTAAAATTACGATTACCATAACCAATTCAATTAAGGTAAAACCGCGTTGATTGTTCATAATGCCTCCAAAACCTCGTCGTTTAAGAAAACCTTACTGGAAATATTTGCTGGGAAAACTATTTTCACTAGCACTTCCACTAGTACAAAGTTCATTAGTAAAATCTTATGTTCTATATCGGCTTAACACAGGGCTTCTTTAAAATTATTTGAACCAGTTCACACTCCAAAATGGCCAAATATTACGCAAAACCAAGCATTATGCGCACCAAATGTTTGACTCTATCAAGTGATTGTTCTGGATCATTATTTATGCAACGCCACATTGGCGATATTCCACATGGGCAAAAACACCCCTAAGGCCAGAATCAACACCACAATACCGATAACAATGGTCAACACCGGTTCGATGGCGGCGCTTAAGCGTTCCAATTCGTATTCAACTTCCGAGTCGTAATATTCAGCCACTTCGTGTAAAAGCTCCTCCATGGAGCCGGTTTGCTCACCCACGCTCATCATCTGCAGCACTAAATGATCGAACATGCCGGTGGCGGCGGCCGTGTTGGAAATAGTTTCTCCCCGCTCAATACCGGTTTGCATACTCAACACCCGGGCCTCGACGAATTTGTTATCCAAGGCCCGCGCCACCACGGTTAGCGCGGTAATCAACGGTACGCCCGAGCGGGTTGACATGGAAAACAAGCGCGCGAACCGTGCCATGGTGGAACGATGTATCAAGTCCCCGACGATGGGCAGTTTGAGTTTGCTTTTATCCCATCGATAACGCCCCTTTTCCGTACTAATGTAATATCGAAGCCAGATCACGCCCGCGATCAAAATCACCAACAACTCCGGCCAATGATTAACGGTAAACGTCGACGTGGTGAGTAGAACCTGTGTGGCCCACGGTAAATCGGCATTGTATTTGGCAAACACCTTGGAGAACGCCGGAATCACAAACAGGTTAATAATCACCAAAGCCACCCCGATGGACGCCAATACAAACATTGGGTAACGCACGGCGGACTTGATTTGATCGCGGGTCTTTTTGTCGCGCTCCATGTATTTGGCCAACTGTAAAAAGATGGCGTCCAGGTTGCCGGAAGTCTCGCCGATACGAATCATGCTCACATAAAACATATTGAACACCTTGGGATGCTCATTCATAGAGGTGGCCAGATCCCGCCCCGACTCCAGGCTGAGGGACACATTTTTTATCGTATCCTTCATGGTTTCGTTTTTAGTGATTTCCGCCAGCCCGGAAAACGCCGTCAAAATGGGCACACCCGCTTTTAACAAGCTATGCATTTGCCGGCTGAATTGAATAAGATCCCCGCTGTGGACTTTAGGTGGAAACAGTTTTTCAAACTGTATGACGTTTTCCACCGCTTTGGCGGTA
This sequence comes from Gammaproteobacteria bacterium, assembly GCA_050118235.1. Lineage (GTDB taxonomy): Bacteria > Pseudomonadota > Gammaproteobacteria > SZUA-152 > SZUA-152 > JAJDNG01. Next base: position 4,421 of record JASFLF010000316.1, read on the forward strand.
GGCTCGATTGTGACCGGCGTCAAACCGTTTTCGATTAACTGCGAGGCGACCACGTCGGAGCTTGCCGCCTCGATCACCCCTTGCACGGCATCGCCTTTGTGACCTCTTGCTTTGTATTGAAACAGTGCCATTGTTTAATCGATTTGTTTTCTATATGGTTTTTTTCGATATAGTCGTTTTCGGTACAGCCTTACTCGATCCAGCCACTAATGCGAATCACTTCGGCCAATGTAGTCTCGCCGCGCTCGGCCAGCTTCAGGGCGCTGAACACCAGCGGTTGATAGTCTTTTTGCGCCAAGGCGATGTTTTTAAACTCCACATAATCTTTGCGTCTTAGCGCATCGGCTAAGGTTTCGTTAAGTTCCAACAATTCGTGCACCGCCACACGCCCCCGGTAACCGGTGTAATTGCACGCGGTACAGCCAGCACCGCGTTTCAAACGGACGGCTTGCGCCTTTTGCGCCAACACATTGTTCAGCCAGACCTGCTCACCGGCATCCGGGTCATGGTCGGTGGCGCATTTGTCGCAGATTTTGCGCACCAGGCGCTGGGACAATATGGCATGCACCGCGGTGGCCACCATATAGCTTTCCAAAC
>JASFLF010000317.1:0-5002 GCA_050118235.1 Gammaproteobacteria bacterium
TGCGCAACAAGAGTTGCAGCAAAAACTGCGCAAAGACGACCCCGGCATGACGGTAAACCTGACGTTCGATATCAATGACGATATTAGCGCTCCTTTTATCAACACCGGTGCGCGGCCTAAAATTGCTGTGTTGCGCGAACAAGGTGTCAACGGCCAGGTGGAGATGGCGGCGGCGTTTGACCGCGCCGGATTCGCCACCATCGATGTGCACATGAGCGATATTATTCAAGGCAGAGTAAGCCTTGACGCCATGCAAGGCATTGTCGCTTGCGGCGGATTTTCCTATGGTGACGTATTGGGCGCCGGAGAGGGTTGGGCCAAGTCCATACTCTTCAACTCCCGTGCCCGGGAACAGTTCGAACGGTTTTTCAATCGCGCGGACAGCTTCGGTTTAGGCGTATGCAACGGTTGCCAGATGATGTCCAATCTGCACGAGCTAATTCCCGGCACTGACCTGTGGCCGCATTTCGTGCGTAACGAGTCCGAACAATTCGAAGCCCGCTTCGCCTTGGTGGAAGTGCTGGATTCGCCTTCGCTGTTTTTCACCGGCATGACCGGCTCGCGTATACCCATTGCAGTGGCCCACGGCGAGGGCAGGGCGGAGTTCTCCCGTTTCGGTTCGGCACAACAGGTGTTGGATCAAAAAACCGCGGCGCTTCGTTATGTGGACAACTGGGGACAAGCCACTGAGAGTTATCCTAGCAACCCTAATGGGTCGCCACTGGGTATCACCGGCTTAAGCAACACCGATGGCCGTTTTACTATCATGATGCCGCATCCCGAGCGAGTATTCCGTACGGTGCAGAATTCCTGGCATCCATCGGAGTGGTTGGAGAATTCTCCCTGGATGCGCATGTTTCGCAATGTCAGAGTGGCGTTAGGCTAGCGTTTAGTTAGGGGAGAGGGTTTGTTCTAAGCGCGGTGCAAGTCTTTAATTTTTAGCACGAAGCTACGAAGAACATGAAGGGGAAAAAATTTATAGTGTTTTTATGCCGGATGCGGACAAGGATTAGTTTCTTTCATATTGTGCATCGTGAAAATGGTGAAATTTAATCAGCATCCGCGAATAGCTGGGCGAGTTGCTAGCAGTGAACCGCTGGACTTGGGAAAATAGGGCATTTATTCTTAGCCGATACATACATGACTAATTAATCTACATGATATATATGAGGGAGGGGGCATGACTAAGTTTTCACGGTGGTTGTTACTAGTAATAATTAGTGTGTTATTTGCAGCCTGTAGTGGCGGAGGTGGCGGCGGTGGTACTACAACAACAACTCCTCCTGCTACGAAAACTCTGTCGGGTACCGCTGCTGCTGGTGCACCTATCGCCGGCAAAGTCAATGTCAAAGGCTCAAATGGTAAATATGCTACCTCACCTATTGGCATCGATGGTTCTTTTAATCTTGATGTCTCGACTTTGACAGCGCCTTATATTTTATTTGCAGAAGGCAGTGTCAATGGAAAAAGCATTAAGATTTACTCAGTGGCTGTTACAGAAGGCACAATCAACATTACGCAAGTTACTGATTTTATCGTGCGCAATGCTCTCGCAGGCTCTGCTGAGACAGCATACAATTCGTGGGGTACTACAACTGTTACAGATACCACGCTGACAACGGCAGCGGCTGATGTGGCAACCATGCTTGATCCTTTATTATCCGCGCTGAATGTGTCCGGAGCGGATTTACTGACAACTCCGTTTGCCGCCGACAGCAGCGGGGTCGATGCGGCACTTGATGCACTAGATATCAGTTATAGCGGCACCACGGCAACGGTTACGAATACGTTAACAGATTCAAGTTTTACCGATGATATAACAGTTTCCGGAGTCGTTGGTAGTTTGCCTGCAGCAGATACTGCTGACACAACGACTGTGCTTTCGGATCTGGATGCCATTGATGCTGCATGGCAACTCCTGGTTGGTTTGTACGCAACAAAGTTACCATCAGCGTCTGAACTGGACCCGTGGTTTACAGATCATGTTGATAATGATTTTCTTGAAGATGGGCTCAGCAAAGTCGAGACGTTTGATGCCTGGATATCAGGTGGAGAAGGTCCTCAGATTGGTTTTGACATTACACCTGCTATAGAGAAGTCGCTGATTATTTCCAGTTATAGCAAGGCCTATCAGGTTCGCTTCCTAATTACTATTGGTACTGAATCAGGATCGTTCTCTTCTATTATGGTTTATGATGGAACCAACTGGCGCTGGTATGGTAATCAGGCCTGGGTAGAAGCGAATGTGGATACACATGCTTTTTCCTGGGTTAGTGCTTCTTCTTTCCCGACGTATGATACGGGTTATGAATTTAGTATCAATGACAGAAATAGCTACGCCTATGATAACGGCGTGCGCTCTGCTGTGATCACCGGTCCGGGTTTGCCGGTGGGTGGTGTGGTGTATGCGCACTTGTTTGATTTCACGGCTGAGAACGAATTCGGAGTATACAGTTCTGATGGTTCGACAGGTGGTTCCTTCTATGCCATTGGTAAAACAGACCTGCCCAATGACAGCGCATTGAGCAGCATTCATGATAACGCAGAATATACTTTCATGCTTTGCACGCAGACCCCTGATGTGCTTGTAAGTGATACATCGCTATGCAGTAATGAGTTCAGCGTGACACGTTCGGTAATGAAACCGCCACTGCCGATCTCAAGTCTTGATCCATCTGACTTTGCAGTGCTGACAAGTCCGGCATCACATTCACTATCGGATTTTCCCATTGGTAACGTTTTCAATGTGAGTTGGACCAAGCCAGCGGATACCCGTTCGGGAGAAGTTGGGCTTTCGATTGATAGCACCTGGATATCTTCCGAACCCGGTCCTGACGATACTTCAACATCACTAGATACTATAGGAGTCTCGGACCCAAGTTTTTTTGCAGGTTTATTTATCCGAGTTGAGGATATGTGGGGTAGAGACTTCAATTTGGGTTGGGAAATTTATACTTCTACCTCTGCTCCTCCTGAGGTCTCAGTCAGTCCTCTTGATGGCACGTGGAAAACTGCATGTATTGATGTTAGTTCCGACACAGTAACAGGATCGGCGCAATGGACTGAAATTAACTTAGGTAATAATTTTAGTGACACAATAGAAATTTATGACAACGCCACATGCACCGGCACTCACATCGCTACAAAGTCCGGTTCTGGCACGAGTGTGCTGGGAGATACGCTGGTTACGAGTACATATGGCTTTACAGCATCACGTCTTGACTGGACGGTAACATCGGCAAGTCACACTGGCGTGATTAATGAAGTAACGGATCTAGTGGCAGATTATCCGGAAGGAACGACTTTCTATGACATTATGTTTTTGCAGGGTGACACCATTTATTATGGCGACTATACAACCGGTGATGCGCTTTCTAGTGTGACCCGACCCACTGAAGTTGATCTTGATTTTGGCTTTGTAAAGCAGTAGTAGTAGGATACGAGCAAATATCGCGTTAAGGGCAGATAAATGGTATAGCAACGAAAATGGGTGGTGTGTTTTTTCATGCGCTTTCAAGTGATGGGTCATGAGTGATGGAGTCATGCTTGAGTTGTTGAATTATTCGAAAAATCTAATATGTCACATACAACGTAATCATTAGACTTAACTCCTAAGCCATCCTTAGCCTTAGTAGTCCAAATGGCTACTTGTTAAACAAATAATGTTTAAAGAATGACTACGTATAAGATGTTGTACTGGTCGTAATATCAAAACATAATTGACCGGAATCGCTGCATACCTGGCGTATAGTTTTGAAAATTTAACGTATGTTTGAAAGGAGGCGTTCATGTTTTCAAAATGGAAATGGGGTAGTGTTCATTATTTTGAATAATTTTGAAACACTGAAACTGCGCTTGATAAAAATTGATTTTTTAGTGTTAACTTAATCTTCGTGATTCACTAAAAATTGAGGTCTTTTCTTTTTTTACCTAGAAAAATCTTTTCTTCGTGTTCTTCGTGGTTAATAAATTCTGTGGAGAATTGCACATTAGGGCTTCGGGGTTCAGATGCCTAGTACTTGAACCGATTCACCAAAGCATTCAGTGTTTCGGATGTCACCGATAGCTTTTCGCTGTTTTCCGAGATACTGTGGGCTTGCGCATCGGCGTCGTCGGCCATTTGATTGATGTTGACGATGCTTTGGTTGATTTGCTCGGCCACGGAGGATTGTTCTTCGGCGGCGCTGGCGATTTGCAAGGTCATGGAAGTTATGCGGCTTACGGCGTCTGTTATTGAATCCAATGAGGCGCCGGATTTGTTGGCCACTTCCATGGTGGCGTTGGCCAGATCGCGGTTCTCGAGAATGCTGGAAACCGCATTGGTGGCTTCTTTTTGCAGGCTTTCCACTTTGCTGCGGATTTCTTCGGTGGATTGTGTCGTGCGGTTGGCGAGGGTGCGCACTTCATCGGCCACCACGGCAAAACCTCGGCCTTGTTCTCCGGCCCGGGCGGCCTCAATCGCTGCATTCAACGCCAGTAAATTGGTTTGTTCGGCGACACCGCGGATTACATCAATGACTGAGCTGATTTGATTAATGCCGTTACCCAGTTGTTCTATGGTTTGCGCGGTCGTTTGGGTTTTTTCCGTCAGTGTTTGTATGGCATCCAGGGTTTGGTTTACCAGCGAGCGGCCTTCTTTGGTCTGGCGGTCGGCGTCTTTGGTGCTTTCCGCGGTCAAGTCGGCGTTTTGGGCCACTTCATGAGAGGCGGAAGACATTTCGGTGATGGCCGTCGCGGCCTGGTCCACTTCCAATTTTTGCCGCTTAATAGAGTCACTGGTATTGAGAGTGGAGCGGTTCATGTCTTCCGATGCTTGCGCCAAGTGTGTGGATGTCTGCGACACCAGTTGGATAATAGTTTGGATGTTTTCCGCGAAGGTATTGAATTGGCCGGCCAATTCGGAAATTTCATCGTTGCCCCGCTGTTCCAGCCGTTGGGTCAAATCACCTTCACCTTCGGCAATATCTTTCAAAGCGATTACCACGGCTTTTAAGGGCGCTAC
>JASFLF010000318.1:0-5001 GCA_050118235.1 Gammaproteobacteria bacterium
CACCTATGGCGATCAACACACGCGGATCGACACGGTTGATGATACGCCCGATCACCATCATACTGATCATGCTGGCGATGCCGCGTGGTGCCAGCAACAGTCCGATGGTCAGTGCCGGATATCCCATTAGTGTTCCCAGCATCATGGGTTGCAGCATCAGCGCGCCGAACAGGCCAAGGCCAAATACCGCCAGCAGGAGACTGGCGGTGGCAAAATTACGGTCGCGAAAGATGGCCGGGTTGAAAACCGGATGGATACTTTTATCCATGCTATGCCAGAGATAGAACACAAAACCAAGCACACTGAATGCCGTCATGATCCGGATGCTGGTAGCATCAAACCAGTCTTCCTGAACACCGCGGTCAAGCACAAATTGCAGACCACCGAGAAAGAATATTAAATAGAGCAAGCCCCACCAATCCATTTTGCGTTCGCGTTTTTCGCTGTCGGCGACGACGCGCCAGGTGAGTAAGGCAGAGAATATTCCCACTGGCAAGTTAATAAAGAACGTCCAGCGCCAGCTAATGACTTCGGTCAACCAGCCGCCCAGTGTGGGCCCGAGGATAGGCCCGACCATGACACCGATGCCCCAGATGGCCATTGCCCGGCCGCGCTCTTCGCGTGGAAAGGTTTGTACCATGATGGATTGCGCCAATGGCACCAGGGCCGCGCCGAAGATCCCCTGCAGCAGGCGGAATACAATGAGCTGGTCGAGAGATTCGGCAATACCGCAAAGCAATGAGGCAATGGTGAAACCGATGATACTGATCATCAGGTAACGGCGCTGGCCTAGCCGGTCGCTAAAATAACCGGTCAGCAGCATAAAAACACCGGAGGAGATCAAATAACTGGTCAGCACCCAGCTGATCTGATCGGGAGTCGCCCCAAGTTGCCCCTGCATTTGCGGCAGGGCAACATTGACGATGGTGGTATCGAGCACCTGCATCACCGAGGCCGACATGACCGCTATGGAGGTCAGCAGACGATGACGACGCATGCCGCTTGTATCCATCCTCAGCTACCGGTGGTGGTATTCACGCGCACCTGGGCGCTGGTCCCGACCACCAACGGATGCTGGGGATCTGTCGCCTCGACACGGATTTTGACCGGGACGCGTTGGGTAATCTTGACCCAGTTGCCGGAGGCATTTTGTGGCGGCAGCAGGGAAAAGGCGACGCCGCTGGCGCCGCTGATACTTTCCACCTTGCCCCGGAAGGGGACACCGGGATACATGTCCACCGTAATATCCACCGGTTGTCCGGGTTGAATATAGGCCAGTTCGGTTTCCTTGAAGTTGGCGCTGACCCAGAAGTGGTGATCACATATCAGCACGAAACTGGACTGTCCTGCCTGCACCGCATCACCGGGTTGTAAGGTCAATTGGGCGATTCGGCCATCGCAACTGGCGCTGAGCACGGTATTGTCAACCTCCCATTGAGCCCCATCAAGCTCCGCCTGCGCCGCTCGCACGGATTGATTGTTGTCGCCCGCTTGACCAAGTTGCTCGCGCGCCTCGTTTAAGCGCGCCCGGGCCACTGCCAATGCCGCGCGGGCCGCGAGTTTATCCGCTTCGGCATCTTCGGCAGTTTGCTGCGAGACATAGTTTTTGCTCATCAACTCCCGACTGCGTTTGGCCCGGCTGATGGTGTTTTGCAGCAGTACTTCCTGACGCTTCACCTCCGACTCGGCGGAGGCAACCGCCGCACTGTCGTGAGCCACACCTTGACGCACTTGTTGCAAGTGTGCCCGGGCCCGTTCCAAGGCAAGCTCAAAGGGTTTGGGATCGATTTTGTAGAGTGAATCCCCGGCGTGCACGTAATCCTGATTGTGTACAAAGACATCTATTACCCGGCCGCTGACTTGTGGCGCTACATGCACCACATCGGCGATAACATAGGCATTATCGGTTGAAGGGTGGTGTGTTTCATATATGTGGTAGGCATAGAAACCGCCACTGATTGCCGAAACACTGGCAAGCATTGCTGAAATTCGTTTTTTCACATTGACTCCGCAATTAAAGCTGTTCCATACGTTGTTTGATTCGATGCAGGACCGAACTGGCCGTGGACAGTTCTTCTGCCGAGATATCGCCGAGTAATTCCGAGCGAAGTTTAGCCGCCACGCGTTTGATCTCGCGGATCATTGCGTTTGCCTTGGCCGTGAGATGGACGATCTTGGCGCGACGGTCGTTTGGCGACACGCGCCGCTCGACCCAGCCGTCCGCCTCCATCCTGTCCAGCAAACGCACCAGTGACGGGCCCTCTATACCCAGCCGCTCACTCAACTCCTTTTGGGTCATGTCGCTGCTGGCCATGTTCAAGTGCAGCAAAACCAGCCACTTGGCCTGGCTCATGCCCAGGGGCTTCAGTCGCTGGTCGAGTTTGTTACGCCAGCTGCGAGCAATCTCTCCCAGAAGAGGACCAAAGGTTTCATTGTTCGCCATATAGATAGCCTTGCAATTAATAGTAAGCTATTTATTATCGGAGCAAATGGGAAAATATCAAGGGTAAATATGAAAAAACGGTCGAAAGGGCAATACACACAAATTTCACTTTAAAGATCGCGGATGATTAATGCAGATACTGACAAAGCAACCATTTGATGGTGAAAGGCTAATCAATTGAAAATTCTCTTAACAACACACGCGGAAAGTGTTTAAATTATCGAACGTTTTTAGGGGCTATTGTAAAAACAACGCGAAAACAGTGCGAAAGCTATGCGAAAACAATGCGAAAGCAACATAAAAGCAATGGCGCGCATTTTCTATCTACTTGAAACCACTTATTTTTCTGTTCACACACCTAAAGTTTGTGGTTTTTTAGCCGATATAGCGCAAAAGGGCGAGATCCGGAAAGAAATCGTGTATTTACCATAATTTGTTGAAATAGTTGTTGGAGCCGTTGTTGGATAAGAAAAGAATATGGTATTCCCTCCCGGCATTAGAAGACCCCGCATCGAAATATCACAAAGCTGAACGAATTTTACCTGTTGGCGGCGCATAATTAATGATGACTGTTTATGTAATAGCTCAAGCAACGGCGATAGGATGAGAATATACCATGGCGGTGGAAACTTGGTAGAGGGAGTGAATTACGCGCCCGAACAGCGATTTGGACCCGTAGAGAGTTGTCTCGACTACCGGTCCTATGTCTATAGGATTGATCCCGACCTATCGTCGGCGCGGTACAAGGCTTCTCGCCAGCAACTGATAACATTAGGTAGAACTAACGAGGAACGAATGGGGGTCGTTTATGTGCGTGGCCCATGGGGTTTTTTTGTTATCCCCCACCACGGCTATCCCACGCTTCGCGTCAGTTTCTATCATGACACACCCATAACAGAGATTAACGACATACTGGCGTCGATTTGCGCGGCGTTCGAGACGTCCGATACCGTTTTCAAGCAAGGAGACCTGGATGAGTAACCCTAAAGAAGCCGGCAACCACTGCGTTATTGTCGTCGCGGATTTGTTTGCCAAAATCAACGCACAGCGCAAGTTAATCAAGCGCCCTCCCATTGAAGAGCGCGCGATGGCCTCCCGCTGCACCCTGCGATTCAACGTCGACAAGCAGCGAGGGGTAAACTTTAATGACGAAAAGATCCTCGTGGCCGCAGATGAAATACCGGTACTGGAAAAGATGGTGAACGAATTGTTCGGCGTCTACTTTGAAAATGAGTTGGGCAGGTTATGCATCAAGCCAAAGACGCCGAGCGTGAAACGCGCCCGTCCCATACCCCCACTCCAAGTGGCTGCGCCGGCAACAGTGCAGCCTGAAAAAACCGGGCTAATGTCTAAAATCAAGCGTTTGTTCGGCGGCTAGATGAACGCAACTGCAGACATGAGAAAATCATGAGTAAAAGGAGAGAAGATGGCACCCAAGATCAGCAATGAACACGGGCAGACTTTTATTGGTGGACTAAACCGAGTCTTCCACTGTAACTACTACAATGCCTATCTTCAGACAGCAGTGTTGTTGTCCGAGGGAGCCGGAGACTGCCAACCGCGACGCCTGTTGAGCGATGCGGTGGTACCCTTAGTGCGTCGCCTGCGTAATGAAGAAGGTTACACCGAAAAGGATTTGCGTGAGGAATTTTCCTTCTGTGGCTTTGGAAAGCTGCGTCGCGCCGCCGGCGCCAACGAATGGTTGACGCCGACCTCTCACTACGGCCAGGCAGCGATGATGCAGGGTCATGGAGGACGCAACTGCTACTTCAATGTGGGTTACATCGCCGGCATCAGTGATCTGGAAACCGAGGAAACCATGTGCAAGCAAGCTCGCGCACCGGTGGACTGGTACAAAACCGGAGAAGCCCTGCATCCCATCGAGGACTACCTCAAGCAGCCGGCGGTGTTGCGCCCGGCACCGGCCCGTTTTGACTTTCCCGAGTGCCAGGCCTTCGATACCGCGGTGGATGAAGCGGCAATCATCGAGGCGGTCAGCGGCTTGCCGTTATACGGCAAATCCGGAGTCGAGGACACCGGACTGATCGACGCCTTTGGCGTGGTGCTGACCAACCACTTTGCCGATTACTACAACTATATCTCCTACGAATCCTATTACGGCATGCTCAACGCTGGCATGCCGCTGGAGCAAACTCAAGACGTGTTTGTCCAGGGCGGTCACATCTGCGCCTTCAACACCTTCGGCGGGATCATGTCCAGCCCCGAGTGGGATGCCGTGGTTAGGCCTATGTGCCGCAACGACGAAGACTGGATCCATGGCATGGTCGCCATCGCCAACGCTCTCGGCTGGGGCGTCTGGCGGGTGGAGAAAATCGTCCCGGGACGTCAGTTGATCATCCGCGTCTATAACTCTTACGAAGGCGTCGGCTACCGACGCATGTATCAACCTTCTGATGACCCCCAATTATCGTTTCTAGTGATGGGCGGCGTGCAAGGGCTGGCGCACTTGTTCTGGAAAATCGACATCAAGAAGCGGCCAACACTCAATCAGGACTTCTACGCCACCGTGTTCAACTCGCCGGAGAACAGGTTCTCGG
>JASFLF010000319.1:0-4996 GCA_050118235.1 Gammaproteobacteria bacterium
ATTAACCAGCATAAGTCTGCAAGGTGTAAGAATAGGAATCAACTTTGCAGACTTTTATCATCGGCTTTACGCCATTGACGCCATAAGTACTTGATTGCCAATCACTCTGAGTCCCGGTGACCCTCCCGTTGGAACCTGTACGATTATCAACAGAGGTATTGCTTTGCCTCGTGAAATTCTTATAATCGTACAAACCGTTAATACGGTTTTTTAGGGCACGTTTTCCAGTCACCATCCCGTTTATGAACCAACGTAATAAATAACGTTTTTAATAAAGGTCTATGACAACTTCACTCACCCGCAAGAGGCCCGATAGCGGCACCGATAATCCCAAACTTATCCGTGATACGTTTTCCATGCCCGATTCGGATTATCAACTTATTGCCGAATTGCTGGAGCGCTCCCCCGCCATGGCGGCGCGTTCCACTAAAAGTGAAATCGTGCGCGCGGGACTAAAAGTCTTACACAACATGGATGATGACGACTTGAGTCAAGTGTTAACTCAGGTGCGTCGGTTAAAAACCGGCCGACCGGCAAAGCGGTCTAAATCGGGTGTAAGATGATGAATAAAAAGCAAAACAATTGATGGTGTATTTTATGAGCGCAGCAGACAACACAGTGCCGTCTTCGTTTTTTTCCAATGCGAAAAGCGCCACCACGCAGTGGGCGATTTTCAGCGTCGGGCTATGCGCCATGATTGTATCCGGGTGGTATCTAATCGAGGGTATGTTGCATTTCGCCGGTGACGACAACTCTAAAAGAGTGTTCATTGCGGCCGGTATCATTTTTCAAGTGACTGAGTCCATTTGTTTCGTGGCGGCGGCAGCGTTTGCCGGCCGCAGTTGGTTGTGGCGGGGGGCGCTTTTCCTGCTAGGCAGCGTATTGTTTATTTTCAGTATCGCGGTTATGACCTTGGCGCAAAAAGCCACTTTGCAGGTAGGTGACAGTCAGGCCAAAGCGCTGGATTCCCAAATTCAGTCAATAGAAGATCAGATCGCAAGCCTGGACAACGTGATCGCCGGTTATCGCTTAAACGCGGAAACCCAAAGCAAATCGGTATTCGCCAACAGCCGGGAATTAGGGCAAGATTCATTGAACCGGGCAACCGATCTGGAGGACAAAAAGCTGCAGATGTCCAATCGTCTGTTCGAGTTACAAAAAGACCGCAAACAAACCTCATCAGACTTTTTCAAACAATTGGAAACGATTATTGGTTTGCCCGCGTTGAAAACGGAATTTTATTTTTTAATGATACGCTCGGTTTTAATGGAACTGTGCGGCATTGTACTCATGGCGTTCGCCGCCCATCTTCGTGCCCCCTTGGTACAACAACAGGTTCCCACCATAGAAAAATCCTTCCGAAGAACACCGATCCTCGGGAGAAATCCGCATACCGGTCACAATTCACCAAGCGATACCGGCGAGCACTGGGCACGTTCACATATACAATTATTAAAGCAAAAACAAGGCTCCAGCGGGGACGGTTCTTAATTAATGGGGGCTAGTGTACTGTATTATATTAAATGCAGATATCAGAGCCCCGCAAAATGGCCAAGGCGAGGCGCAGTCCGCAGGGAATGGCGAGCCCTTTTCAAGGACTGGAACGAAGCATTGGCCGTTTTGCGGGGCTCCCGGAGGGCAAGGCGATAAGCGGCCATCTGCGTTGTCGCCTAAAGCGCCTACTGTTGGTGCACTCGCTTGAATTAGCTACGGCTAGTCCTGCGCTCGCGCGCCTAGCATCTGACCGCTTCTCGCCTTGCTGATATCTGCATTTAATATAATACAGTACACTAGCTCATATTGCGGCAAAAGCCTTTCAATATAAGGTCGGTAAAACTGACAATGCCAACCACCTTCCTGCCGTCTATAACCGGCACCCTGGACAACCGAAAATTATCCAGAAATCTTGCGCAATAACGAATATCCATTTGCGGATCCACAAACGCCACGGGTTTGGCCATTACCTCATACACATTAACTCGGTCCGGCGATAAATCCTTGGCCAACACTTTACGAGCGATATCCGAGATCAGCAAGATGCCGTATTCATCGTCTTCATGACGCTTGTCTACAACCAAACACTTGGTATCGACATGTTTCATTTTTTGCAAAGCCTGGCTGATGGTCGCCATGCCGTCCACCATGTCGAACTTGGTTTTCATGACATCGCGCACCCGAATCACCACCCTATCATTCATAACTCGTCCTCCACAGTTTTCGAGAGGCGCTCCACTTGGTGAGAAACACCCACGGCATCTTCCACATTAAGCTGAAACGCAATACCGGTTCCGGTGTGTTTGTCAAAATCCCCCACCTCGGCGATTTTCTCCAGAATCTTGCGGCTTAAATGTTCTTCGACCAAAAACATCACCATGTCGCGCTGGGTTTCCAATGTGAGACCGAAAAACGTCTTTGTGGGTTCCAAGCCTTCACCTCGGGCTTGATTCAACACTGTTGCGCCGGTCGCGCCCGCTTCTCGCGCGGCTTTCAAGACAGCGTCTGTTTTGTCGTCTTCCACCAAGGCAATAACAAGTTTAAAGTGCATAGCGTGGCTCCTTTACAAATTATCTTAGTTTCATTGCTGGGGTTTTTCTTCGCGTTTTTCTTGTATGCGTTTGCCATCTTGACGGGAATTCCACCATTCGGAAATCTGCGCGTAACCCATTACGGTAATCATGGGAAATAAACTTGCAAACGCGATCAAGCCGAATCCGTCCAGCAACGGACTTCGCCCAGGGACAGTGCTCGCCAGCCCCAAGCCCAACGCAGCAACTAATGGCACAGTCACGGTCGATGTCGTCACTCCGCCCGAATCATACGCCAATGCAATAATCAATCGCGGTGCAAACACGGTTTGTATGACGACAATGATATAGCCTACGATAATGAAGTAATGCAGCGGTGTACCGGTCACGATACGAAAAGTCCCCAAGGCAATACCCACGGCAACACCAAGGCCTACGGCCACTCGTAAACCCCATACACTGATGGTGCCTGCCGACACTTCATTAGCTTTTAACGCCACGGCGATGAGTGAAGGTTCGGCGATGGTAGTGGCGAATCCAATGGCGAAGGCGAAAATATACACCCATTTATAATCATACCAATGCACGATATGCAACACGTTTTGCACTTCTCCGGTTACGTCTTCAGTGATAAAAGCGGGATTGGTCAATTGCTCAGCCATTACCTTGCCCAGAGGAAACAGCGCTTTTTCCAAGCCAACTAAAAACAAAGCGAGGCCGACAAGCACATAAACAAAACCAATTAAAGTCCTTTTCATATTAGGAATCGGTTTGCGAATCACAAAAATCTGCACACCGAAAATGATCACCGCTATAGGAAAAACATCCCGAACCGTCAATAGGGTGGTGGATAAAATATCAACGGCTAATTCCATTTAAAAAAACATCCCGTAACCCATGACAAAAATCATCGGCGTCAGTGACGCAAATGCAATCAATCCAAATCCGTCTATCATGGGATTGCGACCTTTGATACTGGAAGCCAGCCCAACGCCTAACGCCGTTACTAATGGAACTGTAATGGTTGATGTGGTAACCCCGCCGGAGTCATATGCGATGCCAACAATCTCGTCCGGGGCGAACCCTGTCATTACTACCACACCGATATAGCCGGAAATAATCAGATAGTGAATGGGCCAGCCTTTAATGATCCGGATAACACCCACCAAGATCGCAATTCCTACGGAGAGCGCGACGGTTAATCGCAATCCTAAGGCATAAGAGTCCATTGCATCTTGAGAATCGGCGATAACTTTACCCTGAGCCGCCACTTGCGCCGCTTCTTTTGTTACTGCAATCAATGCCGGTTCGGCCACCGTTGTCCCGAATCCTAACGCAAACGCGAAGCTAAGCAACCAAAACAAACTGCCTTTGCGCGCAAAAGAATACGCCAGCGATTCACCAATAGGAAACAGTCCCATTTCCAATCCCCGAATAAACAACGCCAAACCAATAGCTACCAGCAACGTACCCGTTAAAATATCGTTAACGTTGGGAATCGGTTGTTGTAATACCACTAGCTGAAAAAATCCAACTACGATAATAATTGGCGCGAGATCCCGAAAACTTTCCAAGAGGGGTTTGAGCAAAATGCCTAATTTAAACAACACCCAGTGACTCCGCTGCCTGTGTGATACGTTGGATGCTAGTGACGACATAACTATAAATGATAGCCCAGGTTTTTAAAGTCAATTTTTCCTCACTTTTTCCCACTAATTCTCCCACCGCTGCCATGGTGGTTGAATTCAGACACGGCCGCACATAAAATCTCATTCAACCGTCCACTTTCAATGATTCTTCAATATTGTGAAGTAATTTTTCATGAATTTAGTTGCTCTGGCTCAAACAAAAGAAGAAATTAGCTTGTGTTATCCAGTCATGGCGCAACTGCGCCCTCAATATTCTCCGGATCAGTTTGTCTCTCAAGTGGAAGATCAAATGAAAGAAGGCTACCACTTAGCGTATCTAATCGATGAAAACATCATCAAAACGGTAGCCGGTTTCAGAATCAGTCACAATCTGGCTTGGGGCAAATTTCTTTATATCGACGATTTGGTATCCGATCGAAAATACCGCCAAAGCGGCGTCGGAACCGTTTTATTTGAGTGGTTAGTGGATTACGCCAAATATAACCAGTGTCAGCAATTGCATCTGGACTCAGGCGTGCAACGTCACCAGGCGCACCGGTTCTATGCGCGAAGAGGCATGGATATCAGCAGTCACCACTTTGTGTTAAGTTTGGTTTGACGAACGTATTGCGTAATTCTACAGTGTAGTATCCTAGAATCCGCGGTTGAATACGGTTTATCTTCCTCGAGCGTCAGGGCACCAAAAGTAGGCGCTTGAGGCGAGGCGCGTTTTGCAGCTAGTGGCTGTTGTAGCCCTTAGCAAAAGTCGCAACGCCGCCAAGGCGCTTGAGGGGCAGCGATAAGCCGTGTAGCGACTTAAACATTGAGTGAGTGTAGAGTTTT
>JASFLF010000320.1:0-4979 GCA_050118235.1 Gammaproteobacteria bacterium
TGATCGTCAGTAACTCCCCGGAGAAATTCACGATTAACTACCACGACGATGGCGAACAAGACCCCCTGAGCAAAGATGAAATCTCCGAAATCGGAAATTACGGCTTGGAGCTGATTCAAAACCTAAGTGAATGGGCGGGCAATTTGGATATGCCCGAGGAAAAACACCATTTGCACACCATTATGGTGGTGGTGGCTTTATGGGTGGCGCGCCGGGGCGGGTATTTGACAACCATCGATACCGTGGTCGACACCCTGGCCGCAATGGCAAACGCTTGTTATGAGCCGCATATATTGGCGGAACTGAGCGATGTAATGGGTGAATTGATCAACGCCGTCTCCCAAGACGTCAAAAAGCAGAAAGTGGAATCGGACAGCCTGCAGCCATGGCGTATATTGAACATCAATCGCGGCATTATCGCTACCCGCACCCACGATCCTCAAATTATGGAACCCGTGTTCGACCAGTTGGTGCATAACATTCCGGAAGACGCTTCGATGTTTTTCGAGCAAGGCATGCAGCAAATGGAAGAGTTGGATTACCCCACCAATGTGCGCGAGGTCATGAATCGGTATTATCGTACTTACAGCGCTCGGGTTTTGCATTGAAGGTTCGAGGTGCGAGGTTAAAGATGCTAGGTTAAAGATGTTAGGTATTAAGCTACGATTTGTACCTTTAACCTCGGACCTCGAGCCTTTTCAAACCTCTCTGCTGTAAGCCTGTAATACGCCTTGGGCAAAGCGGACGAACACCAGATGATCGTCCACGCGATAATCCTCTTCCATGGAACCCGCCGGGCTGTATGCTATGGCTGATTCCAGCCGTAGATTTTTTCCGCCAATGTGTACGGTATAAGGCATTTTCCAATCTTCCGTGCCGCGCATGAAATTAAACGCATGCTGAGCGCTCCACGTGGTGTGTAACTCAAAGTCTTGTGTATGGGGTGAGCCCATATAACTGGCTGCGGTCGGGTCCTGAGGGGTGATTTCAATGGCCCTCTTATGATAAAGCCGCAATGTTTCTATAAACAGCTTTGCGCCTTGTTCGCCAATCATGGCGCTGATTGCCCGGTCTCGAACGCCGTTTTTAAGCGGCAGGTCCTTCTGCAATACAATATCGCCGCCGTCCACTAAGTCGTTGATTAAATGCAACGTAATACCGGTGCGGGATTCGCCGTGTTTTAATTGCCAGAAAACAGGGTGGGGGCCGCGGTATTTAGGCAGTAACGACGGATGTAAATTGATGCTCGCAATTTTCGCCAACTGCCAGATTTTGGTTGGCAAGATATAGGGAAAGCAAGCCACCCAAATAAAATGCGGATCATATTTGCTGATCTGCGAATAACTTTCCAAATCATCCAGGCGCTTAACATAGACGATAGGGATATTGTACTCCAGGGCCAATAATTCGATGGTATCGTGTTTGGGGGGGGGCATCACCGGGATGTCGCCCAACTGGTTGGTGATGGCGTCATCGGGTTTGACACCGGGGACAACCACTGCCGCGATGGGTATTCTACGTTGCAATAGTGGTAATAAGGTTGCGTAAGACATTACCCCCAAGCTGCCGAAAAACACGATTTTGTACGAGGAAAGCGGCGCGTTTGTGAAGTCCATGTTCATGGGGCAATATCGGTTGTGGTTCTCGTAAAATACTGGATTGTTAGAATACTAAATTTCGGTTAAAAACGAGAAGCCGCACGTAAGGCTCCTTTTACTATATCGGTAATCCGGGGGAGAAATTAAACTTTTTGAAACTCCAATATCGCAGCGTTTGTGTAGTAACCTAAATCCCATGGAAGGTGGACCGTCTTCGATGCCGTATTAGTTTTGTTCATTTATTTTGTTCATTGGTCGTTTTTATAACGTCGTTCCTGGGTGTAAGGCCTTTTGGCAGGCGTGTACAAACGCTTCGGGTTTAACATTGCTGGTGCGCCTGATGGGAACAATTCTGGTGGGATTGCTGGACACTATTAAAAACGTTGGATAGCCTATTACCCCAAAACGATCGGCAATGACTTTTTCCAAATGACTGGTTTCCGGATTGATTTTTACCGGTATTACATTGGGTAAGAACTGGTTGAACCGATCGCTGGCCAACACGTCTTTACGTAATTGTTTGCAACTGGCACACCAATCGGTGTGAAAAAACAGTGCCAGGGGTTTGCCGGTGCGGGCCTGTTCTTCCAGCGCGGCCTGATATCCTGGCGCGTTTTCGTGCCATTGTCGCAAAGACACATCCACGGCCAATTGACTCAGAAGTACACCGGGCAATACCAGCGCCGCACTGATAATTAACACTACGATGGGCCAACGTTTGGTTTTGATAGATTCCCTGGTCATGGTTTATGGAATTAAACACCGGACGAGTTGCCATAGTAAACCCAGCAGGGATTTTTTCCAATCCCACAAAAGGAACGCATTACTGGGAGTGATTGTAAGGAAATTAAAATCCGGCTATTAAGACTTACTGGTTAAGAAAAATGTGAACCAGTCGATACAAAGAATGTGAAGAACATCCACTTTTCCAGTTAGGGGTTCTGCAAGGGGCAAGCCCATTCGAAAGATGGGTACGCAAAGCCACCGGCCTACGGCGTCTCGCCATGAGACACTAAGGCAGCGGGGTTGCCAGAACTGAGGACGTTCGTTTTAAGCGCTCGGACGCAACTAACCGAACTTAAACGCCAGACTCCTAACATTGACAGAGACGTTACTCTGGAGGTGTGTATAGTCATGGTGTCCAGTGTCAATTCGACAAATGTTCGTTGCCGTTTTCCTTATTTCGGCACAAGTATCCTGGTATTGTGCTTCTTGGTTTTCCACGTAAACGCCGCCAACGCCAACAACCTCAGCTTGTTGGTCAACGGCAAATCCATCCATACTAAAAAAACTGAAAATACCCGCTACAATGAAAGTAACTGGGGGTTTGGCTTGCATTACGAATTTGCCAGAACCACGAAAACCTGGGTGCCTTTCATGACAGTTTCCGGTTTTAAGGATTCCAACAATGAACCGTCTTACTACGCCGGCGGTGGTTACATGCGGCGCGTGATGTTGTCAAGAAAACACAATTATCTGCACATGGACGCCGGCTTGATCGGCTTTATGATGACCAGGCAAGACTACAAAAGCGGGCAGCCGTTCTTGGGGGCATTGCCGGCGCTCTCTTTGGGTACTCGGGACGTGTCAGTTAACGTTACGTATATACCCAAAGTGCATCCAAAAATGGCCGAATTGTGGTTTTTTCAATTAAAACTGTCGACTAATTCCTTTAAATAATTTTAATAGTACTTACTTTACGATGTGGTACCCGACAGCGTGCATAATTTAGACAAATCGATATAAATAGAAGCCTGCATGCGGGCGCCTTAAGTTTAGCGCGAGTGTAGCGATGTGATGATTTTTATACTGGTCAGTTGCGAAGCGCTATAGAGGTCCTGAGTAGCTTGTTCGCTCAATCCCTGGTTTGGCAGAAGCACCAAGTCCATCATATCTTTATGATAAGGGCTGAGGTTTTCAGGCGGTGTTTGCGCCAGTGCTTGCAGTGTAGTGTTAAAATCGTAACCGGCCAGTTTAAATACTTTCTGCACAAATTTGAGTTTGCCCTGCGGCGTCAAGCCGGAAGGTGATACCGGTAACTGCCCGCTCAGCGTTTCATAGGCGCTGGCGAGTTTGTCCAAAGTGGCGCGATCTCCCAATGGTGCTGGCGGGCTTTGATCGGTATGGCAGCCGCTTCCCCCCATCCCCATGGCAACTAAAAAAGCGATTAATAAAAACCTTAGTTTCAACAGCATCTCCAGATTAGCTTGATATTGAAAGTCCATGATATCACGTTTTGTGTGCTGCGTTCTCGGTTGGGCGGCTCAACAAAAATGTTGCTTGCAACCAATTGTTGACATGCAGCTATTAACTCAATTTATTATCTGTTAGCGGGATTATCTCTATCCGTAGCTTTATAGTTTGCACGGTCTTTGCATTATGAGAAATGTTTTTGTAATGAATCGACACACTGATTGTCAAACCGTCATACACTGCCGATGAGTGTGGTTGAGAAGGGACCAGCCCGAACGTCAACTCGAATCGTTGTGCTGATCCTCCTGAAGCAAATAAAGGAGGTGATTTATGAAGCGATTTTTCACTAAGATGTGGTTAATTGGAGGCTTGGCAAGTGCATTGCCGTTACCCGCGTTTGCATTTGAGAATCTTACTTCAGCGTTAACTGCGGAACAACAAATGTGTTTTTCCATGGCGATGGTGGGAATGGACTCAGTTATCAACGCGCGTTTGGGAGTGCCGGCCGAGCACGCGTTGGATTTGGCGAGCCGGCCCGTGGTGAATAATTCTGAACCGTATGATACGGAACTACTGAAGGTAATTTTAAATGCTTATTTGTGGCGGGAAACACCACACAGTTATGCGATAAAAGTATTTTATGGCTGTGCGGTGACATCGTCTTATCGTAAACAGGCAAAGATACAATAGTTAATATGTTTGTTTAGTTGAAATTAAATTGCGCGTTCAGTTAAAAAAGCCGCCCTATGGGCGGCTTTTTTATTGGCAACTTTTCATTGGCGGGTAAGCGGTTCTTAAAGAGATTGAGTCCACTGCCGATACCACTTAGAAGATACAGCGCGATAGGATTGTCTTAAATGTCACAAATCACCGTGGATCAAATATATGCTTTGTTGGTGGAGCCTTCCTCGGCCCAGCAAAAGATCATCGGTAAATATCTCGGTGATATTGGCATAAGTCACCGTACTTGGGTGAGAACCGGAAACGAAGCGATTATTAGTATGCGCAAAGACATGCCGGATTTGGTCATTAGCGCCATGCATCTGGAAGACATGACGGGAACCGAACTGGTGCAAACCATGCGCGCGGACGACAACCTGCAGGCGATTCCTTTCATGCTGATTTCCAGCGAAACCCACTATCGATATTTGGAACCCATAAGGCAAGCGGGTGTCATTGCCATTTTGC
>JASFLF010000321.1:0-4956 GCA_050118235.1 Gammaproteobacteria bacterium
AGGGGCTATGGAACGCCGGTCGCCGTGGGACATCATGGCTGGCGACGCCAATGTGCAATCGGCATTGCATGCCTTGGCCTCAGTTATCACTGATTTCGCTACCGTATTAAAGTCCGCGGCAGAGCGCGGTGCGGGCATCGAAAAATGTTTTCAACGCATGCTATTGCTGAAAGAACGGCTACGGCATTTTCTGAGTGAGAACCGCGAGGACGATGACCAAGCCGCCGCGGACAATCACATTCTCTGGTATGAAACCCATCAAAAAGGGTTTATGTTGCATAAAACGCCCACCGACGTGGCGCCTCAGTTTGAAAGCTATATGGCCAAACAACGTGCGGCGTGGATATTCACTTCGGCGACTCTGACAGTGGGCGGCAGTTTCAAGCATTTTACCGGCGCTTTGGGTATTACCGAGGCGAGGACTTGTTCGTGGGGAAGCCCGTTTGATTTCAAGCGCCAGGCGTTGCTCTATGTGCCGGGTAAAATGCCCGATCCCAATGCGCCAAATTACACGAACGCGGTGGTCGATGTGATCAAACCCGTGGTTGATGTGACCCAAGGCAGAACCTTTATTTTAGTCACGAGCTACAAGGCGCTGAACATCATCGCTAAGGCGTTGCGCGGGCGAATTTCCTATCCGTTACTGGTGCAAGGCGATATGCCCCGTACCGAGATCCTGGAACAGTTCCGCTCCTTGGGCAATGCCGTGTTGCTGGGAACCAGCAGTTTTTGGGAGGGGGTTGATGTGAAAGGCGAGGCTCTGTCTTGCGTGATTATCGACAAATTGCCGTTTTCCGCACCGGATGAACCGGTGTTGCAGGCCCGAATCGAGCAGGCTCAAAAACAAGGCGGCAATCCCTTTATGGAAATACAACTGCCGCGCGCTGTGATCACCTTAAAGCAAGGTGTTGGGCGGCTTATACGGGATGTTAATGATCAAGGCGTCTTGGTAATTTGCGACCCAAGGCTGTACAGTAAATCCTACGGTCGGGTATTTCTTCAAAGTCTGCCGGATATGGATGTTACCAGGGAATTAGACCACGTGAACGAGTTTTTCCATCCGATAGATGAAAATATTAGCGCTTGATACTTCCACGGAGGCGTGCTCCGCCGCGTTGCTTATGGATGCGGAAATTCAGCAACGCTACCAGGTGGCGCCCCGTGAACACGGGGCGCTCATCTTGCCCATGATTGACTCCTTGCTGGGGGAGGCGGGACTTTCCCCGACGCAATTGGACGCCTTGGCATTTGGCCGCGGGCCGGGGGCGTTCGTAGGGGTGAGGATTGCCGCCGGCGTGGCTCAAGGCATTGCTTATGGCGCGGATTTGCCGGTTGTTCCGGTATCATCCTTGGCGGCATTGGCGCAAAGTGTTGACTATGATTTGGTATACAGCGCAATCGATGCCCGCATGAACGAAGTTTATTGGGGGGCGTACCGCAAGAACAGTGAAGGCATCGTAGAACTGCTCGGCGAGGAGACCGTATGCCCGCCTGATAATGTAGCTTCAATCCTTCCGGGCCATTTGGCGCGGGACAAACAATGGTATGGCGTGGGCTCGGGATGGGGTTCGTATGCCGATATATTGCGGACACAAGTGGGCGATCTTCGGGCTTATGAAGCTAGCATCTTTCCTGAGGCGAAATATATCGCTTATATCGCCCGGCATGAGTTTTTAGAGGGGAGGGTTGTAGAGGCCGCTAAAGCAATGCCAACCTATTTGCGTAACAATGTCGCTAAAAAAAGTGTAGTTAAAAAAGTGTAGCCCAAAAAAGTTTTAAAAAAGCTTAGTTAACAAAATGTGTCTCAATATGGCATTGTACCGCGGCTGTGGTTGCCGCCCATCAGCCTTCATTACAACGACGCTGATTAATTTTAGATTAAGCGTAGCCAAGTAAGCTGCGCATGGCGGGTCCAAGCGTATAAATAAAAAGCGCAACCAATCTGGGGGAATGTGGTCTATTAATTGATGTTTTTACGTAAGATATTACTACACATGAAAAAATTTGTAT
Organism: Gammaproteobacteria bacterium; assembly: GCA_050118235.1. Lineage (GTDB taxonomy): Bacteria > Pseudomonadota > Gammaproteobacteria > SZUA-152 > SZUA-152 > JAJDNG01. The sequence continues at coordinate 2,011 of JASFLF010000321.1, forward strand.
TTCTCGGTGTTTGCCTGGGTTTGATTTCCGCATGCGGAACCATGCAAGACAGCCGTTTTGGCAAACCTGTGTCCAAGTTGGACGTACTGAAAACACTGGCAGTGTCGCAAAAAGGCAAAAATCCAGAGCTTAGTGCCAGAAACCTGGCTGATCTGGATCTGAGTTTTCTCAATTTTAAAGAGGCCAATTTATCCCGTTCATATATTAGAAATACCAACCTGGAACATTCCAATCTACAATTCTCGAACCTGGAAGGTGCTGACCTGCAGAATACCAACTTGGCGGGCGCCACCTTAAGCAACGCGAATTTGAAAGGCGCCAATCTGCGGGGGGCTGATCTAACCGGCGCTGTGCTCTATGGAGCTGACTTGTCCGGGGCCGACTTAACCGATGCGGTGTTGGATCGATCCACCATGCGCAACATCAATTTTGCCCGTGCCATCTTGCGCTCCGCCAGCATGCAGTGGGTCTATTTGGGTGACAGCAATTTATCCGAAGTGGACATGCGCGGTGTCAACCTCCATCAGTCGGATTTGAGTGGCGCGGTTTTGCGTGGTGCAAATTTCGAGGGAACGGATTTGAAAGGGATAATATTTAGTCAGGCGAACTTGTCCCAGGCCAACCTGAGTAAGGCCGATATGCGCTACGTGGATCTCCGGGAAGCCGATTTGGTGGCGGCATCGTTGGTGAAAACAGAACTTGAGCAGGCTGATTTACGCGGCGCCAATCTATTTGGCGCGCGCTTCATAGAAGCGAAATTGCACGGCGCGAAATTCCGCGGCGCCAATCTGGACGAGGCGAATTTTTTCGAGGCGGATTTAACCGGTGCGAATATTTTCGAAAGCAGCGCCGTCCATTCCCGCTTTGAGTGGGCTATCCTAAACCACGCCATCCTGAAACAAAGCGACTTTTCAAAGAGTAATTTCAATAACGCACGTATGCGAAACACAAACGTTTTCGGATCGAAATTTCTCTATTCCACTATGTTATCTGTGGATTTGCGAGATGCCGACTTGCGGGAAGTGGATTTTGCCCGCGCCGATATCAGCGGTGCAAATCTGGAAGGGGCCAAATTGCACGGCGCTAAAAACATGAATCAGGCCATAGGCTTGGATAAAACCCGCAACTTGGATAAAGCACGGCTATAAAACTTCCTAAGTTGGTTGTTTAGTAGACAATTCTTGACAATTAAGGCAAACTTGTTCTTACCACGTATTGGGGGAAGGTGAGTCTGGCATAATGCCAGATGCTCGCTATAATTAACGGTCAATATATATCTAGGAATGGATTTCAATGCGAATTGCGGGAATCAACAGTCCAAATTACCATCTCAACCAACCGAATAAGCCGCAAAAAACGTCGGGCCAAACCCCTGATCCATCCTACTTGCCGCAGAGTACAGCCAGAGACGCAATTTCTAAGGACGGCACTCAACAAACCCGAACATTGCAACCAGGGGACAATCAACCAAAGTTCTCTCAACCAAAGCTCTCTCAACCAAAGCTGTCTCAACAAAATGGAGTGTTGATGCAACCAACGGCGAGGAACGACGCTCGAGGCTCTCGGGCTACGGCAGCTTCCGATGAGCGGGTTCAATTTTATCGTCAACAAGAGGCCCTGCAAACGGGGGCGTGGCAGGCATATAGCAGCGATGCCCGGTCCACGACAAGTCCCACTCCGGACAACACCAGCCATAAGGCTAAGGCAGCCATTTCAGAGTACCTGCAAACACAATACATTGAAGAGCGGTTGCATTTTAAAGCAGTGCTGGGTATCGACGATTACGCGTGACCGCATTCTGGATACTGAATACCCATTCCCCTAAAAATACTACCAAAGAAACGAGGTCTTACCAGCGCAATCCGAATTTGGCGCTATAGGAAGAGTTTTCTCCGGTTTTGTCCGCCTCGGCGGCGAAATTCACAAAGCCCATATTAAAATTCACGCCAAGAAAATATTTGGCCAAAGTGTCGCTTTCCGAATCAAATTTATAACTGTCGGTGCCGACGCCTTCACCTTCGTAGCGAATCGCGCCCAAACCGGCATAAGGCGTCAACATTAAAAAGCCCTTGGAAATGGATAACTCCAAGCCCGCAGTGTTCAAATCTAAATCATTCACACCGGTCATCGAGGTGTACGAGCCTCGTACCGCCAGCGCTGGTGTTATGGTGGAACCTTTTAATATGGCGTAGCGGATTTCGCCGCCCACACTTTTCATATTACTGTCTGCCACTGAGCCAAAATAGGCACCAACGTCGATGCCCAGCGGCAATCCTTTGTGCACATGGATTTTGCCGTTATAGATGGTGTCCTGGCCATTTGTCGACGTGGCTTTTTTCCAGCCGTCGAGCTCATTTTTCATTTTACTGCCAGTCACTTCCAATCCCACATCGATACCCAGGAGCAAGCCCAGCGGTTCGGCGGGCGTGACGGCCCGATAGCTCATGGCGGCCCCCAGATCTTTGATCAAATCCCCGAACAGTTCCTGTTCGCTGGGAAATTGCTTCATGTTGATATCGTTATCACCCGCAAACGCCGGGACCGATACTGAAAAACACAGAAAACCACTCAACAATAAACGCTTCATTGGGCCACGACGCTCCGTACGCGGTAATATTCAGATTAGTAAGTATAGTCACTGGACTGCTTAAGCAAAGCGAATTCGCTCACATCCCAATACTTATTGTAACGCTTTTTGGGGGAGTATTTCTCGGTTGAGATAGCTATTAATGGCGGTGCGCCGCGTTGACGATACGTAAGAAACTGTCGTAGCGGGATTTTTGCACTACACCAGTCTCTACTGCCTGGCGCACAGCGCAGCCCGGTTCCGCGTGATGGCTGCAATCGTTGAATTTACACTGCAGGGTCAACGTCTGAAATTCCACAAAGCCTTGGGCGATTTGCGCTGCGTCAAACTGTCCCAATCCGAATTCACGGATGCCTGGC
>JASFLF010000322.1:0-4948 GCA_050118235.1 Gammaproteobacteria bacterium
CTTGCGGGCTACTGGACACACCGAGCGTAGTAACTGCTTGCAGTCGTACTTTTTCATCGAAGTCATTCAGTGCCTTGATGATTGGCTGCACTGCCCGGGGGTCTTTTATTGTTCCCATGACTTCAATTGCAGCTGCGCGCACTTCCGGATCCGGATCTCGTATGGTTCCCATCAGCGGCTCTATGGCCCTATGATCCTTAAACTCCCCCAAGGTTTTAACAACGTGTTCCCTGACTTGCGGATTGGTGGAGTTGAGCGCTTTGACCAATGGCTCTATCGCTTGCGGATCTTTGATGTTCCGCAACGCAATACTCGCCTCTTCCCGCACTTCAAATTCCGGATCTTCCAAGGTTTCAATCAGCGGGATGGTGGCACGCGGATCTTTTAACTTTCCCAGGAGACGTGCGCTCATTTGTCGCACACTACGATTATTATCCTGTAACGAAGCCAACAATACTTGAATTAGTTTTTCACTTTGCACGTCGCGACTATTATCGATTTGATGCTCCAGGGCTTGCGCCGCTTCAATGCGCACAAATCGATTGGAATTGTCCAAGGCGGCAACTAAAGAGTTCAGCGCAGTGGGATCGTTAATTTTCGCCAACGCATTCACCGCGGCGATGCGGACATTTTGGCTGGTGTCTTGCAAAGCGTTTGACAACGGCCCCACACAAGATAGCAAACCGATTCTACCGAGCACTTGGGCTGAGGCTATTTTTCGTTGTAAATCTGAAGTACGCAATTCTTCAGCCAGAAACGGCACAGCGGCTTCGCCCGTCTCAACACACTTGTCCCAGTCCTCCTGGGCAGCGCAATATCGTGCCGCTTCTTCGTCGTTTGTCGGCTGCCATTCCATCAACATCAAGGCATTGCTGGCTCTGCTGCGTACCATGGTTTGATGGTCCTCCAATGCCATAACCAAATACTGTTTTGCCGGCTGTCCCAACAGCACACATTCATCCCATTGCTGGCTTGCTACGCAATTACTGGCTTTTTCATCTTCGGTTTCCGGAAACCAAGACAATTTGCGCAACGCCATAGCAGCGCTGTAACGAACCTCTGAATACTTATCCTTTAGCAATGGAATCAATGGCTTGACGGCATGCGCACTGCCGGATTCTCCCAGCACTTTGGCTGCGCCTGCACGCACATTTGGGTTTTCATCCCCCAGCGCCTCGACAATTTGACTAATGGAATCCAAGTCCCGAAATTTACTTAATACCCGGACGGCTTCGTCTCGCACTTCGCTATTATCACTGGACAATGCCTTTAGTAGCGACGGTATGGCACGGTTGTCATCGACCCGCTGCAAAGATTCCGCCGCGGCATCCCGCACAAATTTACTGTTGTCCTGTTGAGCTTCAATCAATGGTGATACCACAGCCGCATCTTTAACATCGCCCAACAACCGTGCGGCGGATTCTCTGACATATAAGTTATCCGCGTTCAGCGCGGCAACGACTGGTTTGAACAAATAAGGATCTTGAAAACGCTTTAAGGTGTTAACGCCCAATAACAATACATCGTATACGCCTTCTCTAGTGATATTATCCCCATCGGGCAAGGCGCCCAATAAAGGTTTGTAAAAGCGTAAATCTTTGGTCTTAGCCATGGAAGCTACCGTACGGCGCAGCCCCTTTAATGCCGCTTCGCGGACAAACTTATCCTCATCGTTCAAAGCGTCGATAAGCGGTTTTATCGACATATAGTCTTTGATGTTACCCAGTGCTTTAACCGCGGTTTCCCGCACAACCCAGCTATCGCTTTGCAGATTTTCGGTAAGTGCGGGAATCGCTCTAGGATCTCGCAACTTGCCTAATGCTTCCATGGCTTGAATACGATCGCGTTTGTTACCGCTTTTCGCAATGTTTGCGAGCTTTTCGGTGTCTCGGCGAGCTTCATAACGTTTGATGTCTTGATCGTTTGTGGGCACCACGCCCGTGCCCGAACATGCAGAAATGGATATCAATACGATACACAAAAGTAAAAATTTCATAATACTAAAAACATTCATCAAATTGAGTGGTTGACTCTGGTTTGTATGACAATTAAATATAGCGGTTGCAAATTCCAACACTTCACAAAGTGCGAATCACTTTGTTAAATATCTCATAAAAATACATTAGCGATATTACTATCACACCCGTTTCTACAAACACGTAGCAATCTGCAAAATTCTGAAAAAATTTCTGGAATTTGAAAAAATTACCAGATCAATAATTGGACAAGGTATGTAGTGGCTCAATTCAGGAACATTATCACTGAATCCAAGCCGTAGTACCATTCATACAAACATTTAACTTATTGTTTTACCAATATTTTTTATCTTAATCAAGAGGGGATAACAGGAAATTAAACTGTCTTTAACAATCAGCAACTTACGGAAATTCCCAATAGAATAGGAGACTGTGGAATATGGTCGGGGCGAGAGGATTTGAACCTCCGACCCCCACAACCCCATTGTGGTGCGCTACCAGGCTGCGCTACGCCCCGATGTTAACCAAGCTTTGAAATAACGTGCTTTGAGAACACATTCTTTAATACAAAGATGGCGAATGACTCAAAACGAATGTGTTGAGGGTGGATATTGTACCCTAGGTGATTTTAGATGTGTATTGAAAAATGGTAATTTTTAACACCCGTCAACGTTTTAAAATATCCAATACTTCTTCGAGTTCGCTAGCCAGTTGACGAATAATCTGACGACTGTGGTTAACATCTTCCTTGGCTTCACCGCCATCCAATTTTAACCTGGCGCCACCTATGGTAAAACCGTGCTCGTATAACAAGCTGCGAATTTGCCGAATCATCATCACATCATGACGCTGGTAATATCGCCGGTTGCCGCGACGTTTAACGGGCTTGAGCTGGGGAAATTCCTGTTCCCAGTAACGCAATACGTGCGGCTTAACACCACAGAGATCGCTCACTTCACCAATGGTGAAGTATCGTTTGCCGGGAATAGGCGGAAGTTCGTTGTTATTGGTTGTTTCCAGCATAGGCCTCAACCCGAGCTTTCAGTTTTTGACCGGGGCGAAAAGTCACCACTCTGCGCGCAGAAATGGGGATTTCTTCACCGGTTTTCGGATTGCGGCCGGGACGTTGGTTTTTCGTGCGTAAATCGAAATTGCCGAATCCGGAAAGTTTGACCTGACGGCCGCTTTCCAGCGCTTCGCTGATTTCAGCGAAAAACATTTCAACAATTTCTTTGGCTTCCCGTTTATTTAAGCCCAGCTCTTCGTACAGCTTTTCTGCCATCTCTGCTTTGGTTAGCGCCATAATTTTATCTCACTCATTCTCTAAGAGTTGCATCCAATTCTTTGTTTAGTATAGACATTATATTTGATAATACAGCATTTACTTCATCATCGGTTAATGTTTGATCCTGTTTTTGTAGTGTCAGTCCATAAGCCAGGCTTTTGCGACCAGGATTAATGCCTTGCCCTGTATATACGTCAAATAACTGCAAGTTCTTTAATATATCGGGTGCTGCCCTTTTAATACAATCACTTACAGCTTGTGACGCCAAATTCTCGTCAACCACAATCGCTAAATCCCGTCGGATCGCCGGAAATTTAGAAACTTCTTCAAACTTCGGAATCTCACGATAACCTATTGATTCTAGTTGCAATTCAAATAAATACAATGGTTGCGTAAGATCCAATTTTTGAGCGATGGCCGGGTGTAGTGCACCGACCCAACCAACCAATTCCTGCGAACCGCCCGCATTACGCACAATCCGCGCCGACTGTCCGGGATGTAACGCTAAGTGTTTGTCTTGTAAAAAAATAAATCTATCGGCTTGGCCGGTTAAATTCAATAGGGAATCAATGGTATTTTTCACATCAAAAAAGTCTACTCCCCGGCTTGCCATGGCCCATTGTTCGGAGTAAGCCTTGCCGTAACAAACCCCGGCAAGCATGGCTTCCTGCATTATAGGTTCCTGATTATTATCGGCATTTTGGGGAACAAACCTTAGGCCGGTTTCAAATAATCGCACGTTTTCCTGCTGACGATTGACATTGTGCAAAGCCGCCTGGATCAAGCCCGGCCAAAGACTGGTGCGCATCACCGCCATATCCGCGGAAATGGGATTGGCCAATGCCAATGGCTGATGCTCCGGATCGATCAATTTTTGCAGTTCGGGATCGACAAAACTGTACGTAATCGCCTCTTGGTAGCCTTGTTCAATCAATACCTGTTGAAACCGTGAAAGAGGAATATGTGCTTCAGGTATGGCGACCATAGATGCGGTGGTCACAGGTTTGGTGCTGGCGATTTGGTTATAGCCGTAAATACGGGCGATTTCTTCAATTAAATCAATCTCCCGCTCCACATCGAATCGAAAGCTAGGCGGAATGACTTCCCATTGATCATCTTCCCGCAAGACTTCCATACCCAGTTTCTGCAAAATAAGCGTAACCATGTCTTGCTCGATGTAAACACCTAAGACTTTTTCCAAACGGCTGTGGCGTAACTGGATAGGCTTTGCTTTCGGTATATACTCCTCAAATACGTTGTCGCTTATGGGGCCAGCCTCTCCCCCTACGATATCCAATAACAATTCACTGGCACGGTCGACGGCTTTACGTTGCAGTTGCGGATCCACTCCCCGCTCAAAACGGTGAGAGGAATCGGTGTGCAATCCGTAACCTCTGGCCCGCCCGGCAAGCAGTGATGGCGAGAAAAACGCGCTTTCCAGGAAAATATGTTGCGTCTCGTCAGTCACCGCCGAATCGTTACCGCCCATAATACCTGCCAGAGCTTGTGCTTGCCGTTGATCGCCAATGACTAAACTGACTTCCTCAAGCTCTATCTCTTGGCCGTCAAGCAGGGTGATTTTTTCTTTTTCCCGGGCCAAGCGAACGACAATCCCTTTATGCAGTTTATTCAGGTCGAAAGCGTGCATGGGCTGACCCAGCTCCAACAATACATAGTTGGTAACATC
>JASFLF010000323.1:0-4948 GCA_050118235.1 Gammaproteobacteria bacterium
TACGTAAGCATTGCCTGTCACTTTCTTTACCGCATTGACGTATCTAGGCAAAGTCATGGTTTGGTCTTCCACAATCCATTCACCCAATTGACCATCACCGAGTATCCGCACCCTTTCTACACTGTCTAATAACGTACCGCCAAATCCTCCCAACGAATACAAATAGTCGCCAGCTACCAGTATTTTGGAACAGCGGCGTGGAATCTTCATTTCGTTTTTCTCAACCACCCAAGGGGATAAACTGCCGTCACTATTTATATGAGCTCTTTCCGCCGAACGCAGCAGGTTGTGGCCATTTGGACCATTGCCGCCACCTACTACGTATATTGAGTTGTTGTGTACTACGGCATCAATAAATCCACGCTCCACGTTCAACGAAGGGCCAAGTTGCCATTGTCCCAAACCACCATCCATTTGGATGGGAGCATATTCTACAGTGGCCACGAAATCCTGACCATCGACACCGCCTATAATATAGATAAAACCGTTGTACGCTACCGCCGCGGTACCGGCTCGGGGGCTGGGTAATGAATTGCTCTGCTGCCATCCACTAATCCACTGTTTGTCGCCGTCTTCAACCGAGACAGAGGATTGTGATACTTGCTGATCAAGTTTATTATTAGTCTCCGATTCATTTTTAGCGCATGCACTTGCTAGTAAAACAAGCGCAAAAACGATGATAACTTCTCTCATAAACTCCCCAACGTATACATTAGACATTTTACTCAGCCGCAACAAAAAAGCTCCGCTGGCGTACTACCTAGCGGAGCTTTATTCTATATAGTGCGATTTTGCAGCTTATAAATTGTAATTACTAAGACGCGCCACTCCGCCAAAACTGCCCACCCACAAACTGCCGTCTTTGGCTTCGGTCATGGAAAATACGTTATCCGCAAACAGACCTTGTTGTTTGGTCAACACGATAAAACCTGCACCTTGGTCTTTGAAACGGGCCAGGCCTTTATTGGTGCCAATCCACAGTTTGCCATGTTTGTCTTGTTTTAACATAAATACGTGATTGCCGGGCAATCCTTCTTTGGTGGTATACGTTTTCCAGGAGGTGCCGTCGAACCGGGACAGTCCGCCACCCCAGGTGCCACACCAAACAATCCCTTTGTCATCCACAACGATGGATACAATATAATTGGGATTGTACCCGACTTTTACATTACCCAATCCTTGCTCGGCTTTTTGTGTGGCATGGTGTTTTGACGCTTGCGCCGGATCGTTAGTAAATGCAATATCGTCTTTGACTTTTTCGTAGGACGCACCCAAACCTTGTTCGTGCTGCCAATTGGTCCATTGGCGGTTTTTATCCAGCCGGGCCAATCCTCCCTCCGTGGCAAACCAAATATCACCATTTTTCCCTGTTTCGACGCCATACACCCAGTCGTTGGGCAGTCCGCCACTGGTGTTTTCCACGGTGAATGTTTCCCAGCCCGAAGAGTCATCCAGATTGCCGCCCGGCACAAAATTAACGCCCGACCATGTGGCAATCCAGAAGTTGCCTTGCTCATCTTCGGCGATGTCGTAGACGAACTGGTCCGCCAAGCCATCGGGGATGTTATAGTTTTTCCATGCATCGGTTTGCGGATCGTAAACCGACATGCCGCCACCGTAAGTGCCGACGATAATTTTGCCTCTGAGTTTGCTCAAGTGAAATACGCCGTTTGAAATCAAGCTGCCGTTATTGACGTCGTATAACTTATAGTCTTCGGTTTTTAATGAATAACGAATTGCGCCGCCGGAGGTGCCGACCCACACCTCATCGCCATCGGCAATCATGCCTTTGACGTTTCTATTACCAACTTGAAAATGAGTAAACCGCGCCTCATTCCCCATGTTTCCCATGGGTGGGTGGTTCGCCGGCAAGGCGTTGCCACCTTCCGGGAGTAGATTCTTGCTTTGTGCTGCTGGTGTTGCTTGTGGTTGATTGTTTGCAGGCGCCGGCGCGCCGGCGATTTGTTGATTTTGCGCTTGATTGATGCCGAGATTATATGCCGCAACTACTGCTACCCCGGCGACAACAATCACAATAGCCAAGCCTTTCGCATTGATATTCACTAAAACGACCTCCGTTCTTACTTATGCTCATCTACATTTGCTGAGCAATATAAACTACCCCCGATTTACTGCCTACCCAAATCTCATTTTTATCTGTGATGGCAATAGCGTATATATTGTTGTCTAATAAGCCATCGTCTTTGCTGAACGTATACCAACTGGCCCCGTCGTAGTAGGTCAATCCGCCATTGGTGCCAAACCAGAAATGGCCGCGCTTATCCTGCGCAACACTGTACACAATATTTCCGCTTAATCCATCGTCAGTGGTATAGTTCGTCCATTTTGTACCATCAAAACGACTCACGCCCCCACCCCAAGTGCCCGCCCAAATACTATCGTCTTGCGCAACGATAAGCGTAAACACATAATTCGGGTTGTAAGTCATCAACCCTTGTTCCATGACGCTCAAATCGTGGCGGCTTCGCGTGCCTAATCCCGTATTATCGCTTATGGGTAGATTCTGGGTGTTTGGCGCTCCCAAACCTTCCTTATGGGTCCAGGTTTGCCAGGTTTGACCGTCAAACCTATTAATGCCACCTTCGGTGCCTATCCATACCTGGTCTTTGGAATCCACATCGAGACCATATACCCATTCGTTCACCAACTCATCCAAATACGTGGTGAATTGTTGTGTCTGCGGATTTAAGACACTCAAGCCGGCCCACGTACCGATCCATAAATTTCCATTGGATTGTTCCGCAAAGCTATACACCCAATAGTCTGCCAATCCATGCATGGGAAAATAGGTTTGCCATTGGCCGTCGTGCAGCTTTGAAATACCTCCACCGTTGGTGCCAAACCACTTCGTTCCCTGACTGTCGACAAATATGCCGAACACATATTCATTGGCCAGACCTTGATCCCGGGTATAGGTATTCAACATATTGCGTGTCGCTAGATCAACCTCCAACACTCCAACAGAGGTGCCGATCCACAAGGTGTTTGAGTTTCCGTCGACGGCCATAGATCGCACATAGACGTTGTCGCCGACATTAAAAGTCTCTTGCACTTTATAACCGGCAATGGTCGGTATAGATTGCGGTGCTAAGCTTTGCCCGGAAGACGGCGGCTGCGCCGGTGCCTCGGCACTTGCAGGAGGTTGAGATTGCGACTGTTCTTTATCCGAGCAGGCTGAAATGAGAGCAATTATAAATATCAGAAATCCGGCTAATGACTTTGGACTGACTAATGGCTTTTGTCCAGCTAATGGCGTTGACTCGGTTAAAGGCTTTGTTATTATTGTGCGCCTCATTAATTAAATGTCCTGATATAAGCGATCACATCCGAAATTTCGCGGTCTTTTAATATTCCTTCATACGCCGGCATAATGCCTCTGCCCGCTTTTATGAATTTTTTAAACTCAAAATCCGGTCTTGCCAGGAAATTGGGTTGCAGAAAATCCGGCGTTCCCGCAATCACGCCTTTGCCATTCGCGCCATGACACACCACGCAATGCTCGTTGTACACGCTGGCGCCTTGAAAGGGGTCTCCGGCAAAAGCGTTTGGGGCAAATGAAATTGCAATAGCCAGACTGTATAGAACTAAATTGGGTTTAGTCAGATTGCGTTTAGCCATGTTGGATGTAACCATGTTGGGTGTAGCCACGTTGTGTGTAATCGGCAAATAAGAATTAGGGTACTGCGCTATCGATAATAATTTTCAAGTCCCGGCTACCCAGTTTAATCACCGAGCTAGAGCCTTTCAAATCACCACTCTGAGGCATAGCGTTACCGGTTTTGGAGATGCGCGCCCCGACAACGACTTCGGAAAAATTGGATAACTTCATATTGGGATTCATTGCCATGCTGTCATCGAGTGAAAATGTCAGCGGTAAATCTTTTACTTGTTTTCTAATAATAGCTAAAGGCATGCGCGGCCCTTCAGCGGCACGCGCAAATACATAAACCGTATCATCCGGCGATACTCTTCCGGTCAAAGTGGGGTCCAGGGAAATCGTTCCGGCCACACTGACAGCAGAGGCGCTTGGATTGGAAACCGCGGTTGTAGTTGGCGCCGCACCGCTCCCACCCACCGATTGATTGATCACGATATTCAAACCTTGCACCCCGACCTTCACCACCGCGCTGGCACCCTGCAAATCACCGGGCTGCGGCATGGCGTTGCCGCTCTTGGAGATACGCGCACTGACGATCACGTCACTGAAGCGTGACAATTTCATTTGGGGATTCATGGCATCGGAGTCATCCATAACAAAATCCAAAGGTAAATCGCTGACTTGTTTTTTCAGAATAGCCAACGGCATGCGGGGCCCGTTGGCGGCACGCGCGAAGATAAACACCGTATCACCCGGAGACACCGAACCCGCTAATGCGGGATCCAGACTGACTCTACCACTGACATTGGCGTTAGCTGCGTCGCCACTGCCTGCAGCAGCGCTTTGTTGTTGAGCTTGCTGCTGGCCTTGCAGCTTGGCAACCATTTCCGGATCCAGTTCCTGCCCCAGCAACTGTTTGACCTCTGCGATATTACGCAGCATCTGGGTATGACCATCAGTGCCTTCGGGAAACAAGGTGATCAACTTTTCCCAATATTGCAAAGCGGAGGCATAATCTTGCGCTTGATAAGCCGCTGTGCCCGCCAACCATAAGGCTTTTTGATGAAAAGGTTCCACTTCCAGAGCTTTTTTCACCAGTTCGTAAGGTCTGCCTTGCATGTTGCGGCCTTGTGCCATTGCCATGGCATCGGCATAGTCAGCCAATACATTGGGATCGGTTTCATTGGTCAAGGCCGCAACACGGTTGAAAGTTTCACTGGCGGCCTGGTAGTTTTTCAGAAAATAATAGGAGCGGGCCAGCATGGTCCAACCCTCGACATCATCCGGATTGGTTTGCAAGTGATCCTGCAATTTGCGAATCTGTTCTTC
>JASFLF010000324.1:0-4925 GCA_050118235.1 Gammaproteobacteria bacterium
AAATGGACCGGACAACGGCATGTACATCCATATGGCATCTTTGTCCCTGCTACCATGTGAAGCGTCAAATAAATCGTGTGCTTGTTGTTGTGGATTCAATTGGCGCAACTGAACAAATTTACCGTCTAACCCCTGTTTATCCGGCAATCCCCGCATGGAGGTATCTTTTACCCTTTTACCTATTTTCCGTTCTGTCATTGCCTACTTACTCAAAATTTATTTCTATTGTATCGTTTATCGATTCCTGTCACCCGTGTAATTATTCCCACTTTCAGCTCTAAAAACTATTCAACATTGCGCTGCAACTGTGAACATCCCCTCACATGGATCTCAACGACATAGCTAATGGGACAAACGACATATGCGCGTTAAGATTCAAAACTCAGTAACTTTTTACCTTTGCGTTTTATGGATCGTTTGCGGTGTTGTTGCAGTTGGTTCAATGTTACGGAACGGGCGATCCCTTGGCTTTTACGGATATGTTTGATCATGTCCCTTGTGGCTTTTTTGGATTCCCGCGCTATAAGTAGCTGGCACAATTCATAGTGCTCTTCGTACGTTTCCCTTATGCTTTGTTCATCGGGAAAGCCCAACCGGCGGATAATCCGGATATGATCATTGACGTCTTTGATGTAGTTAGCCAATACTGTATTTCCGCTGCCTTCCGCGATAGCCACATGAAACGCCTCTTCCACCTCCTGAATCTGTCCAGGATAGTCAAATTGCATTGTGCAATTTTTAGGATTCCATATTCCCAGCAATTCTTCAATTTGTTCATCGGGCATATTTTCGCATGCCAATTCAATCGCAGCGGCTTCCAGAGCAACACGTACGTCGTAATAATCGCTAATAGTTTGGATATCCACCGGTCTGACAAAACAACCTTGTTTCGGGCGTATGGTCAACAGCCCCTCCAGTTCCAAGCGTTGTAGCGCCTCCCGCACTGGTGTTCTACTAACATTAAAGCTTTCGGCGATTTCGGTTTCGGTGACCCGTGTTCCCGGGAATAGATCAAAATCCATGATCATTTGCCGCAAGTCCTGGTAGATTTGCAAAGCGGTTATACGTTTTTTTCGTGAAATTTTTTTTCTCACTGACATTCCTGGTTTTTAATAAAAATCTAAGACGTTTGTAGCCCTGTATTTGAAACACTGAGTTTGCCATCACCTATGCCATTACCTCTTTGGCATTACCTAAGTTTAGCCATCGAATGAGGCCGATGTATACCTATTATTTGTATTTGTTGCGGTATGCACAGTAAGCAATCACACCCTCCCCATTAAGGTGCAAATGTTAGCTTTCTAACGACCTCTTGTACAAATCAGACAATCCGATCAGGCGCCTCTAATTTTCATAATTTATCTTAAATACAACATGTTGTACAACTTACAGTCCATTGAATTTCCCTGCCATGCCCCTTGGCATATTACATGCAACGTTGTATACAACAGAATATTTACAATAGTTAATATGCATGGGAGGTTGTCGGTATGAAGTACATTTTCAGTTCGCCGTTAAAACGTCAACAGCGGCTTTTTTTAATTGGCTTATGGATGCTAATCGCCGGATTGCTGATAAGTTCGACCGCATTAGCAGGTTCTGCCATATGGAGCAGCACAAATATTCAATACCTATACGGTACTACGTATGAACTGGGTGACAAAACCCGATCCATCATAACCTTGGAACATGTCAACGGCTGGAAGTACGGTGATAACTTTTACTTTGTGGATATCACTAACGCCACTCGCACGGGCGATAAAACCCCCACCGAGTTCTACGGTGAAATCTCGCCCCGATTCAGTATTGGATCGATGCTGGGAAAAGACCTGTCCACCGGCGTTTTCAAGGACGCATTGGTAACAACCACCTTGGAGGTCGGCCAGGGATTTCATAATTACTTATATGGCTTGGCGGTTGACCTAAATATACCCACTGTGAAAGTGTTTCAGATTAACTATTACCTCAGAAATGAAATTGGCGCCGGCACGGATTTGGGTTCCCAAGTGACTTTGGTTTGGTTGTATCCCTTCGATATTGGCCCGGTGGGTATGACTTTCGAAGGTTTTTTTGACTATGCCTGGGGAAACAACCCCAAAGAGGACAACATTATCACCGGTCCGCGGTTACTGATTGACGTGGGTAAATTTTTCAGTTCCCCGGGTCAGTTGCAAGCCGGCGTTGAATACCAAATCTGGCGCAATAAGTTCGGTATCGATGGTGTAGACGAAGATGTTGCCCAAGCCATGGTGAAATGGATTTGGTAACGACACGCGGAAAACACGATTCTAAACTTCACTAGCAAGCGATGCGGGAGATTGTAATGGGCAAAGATATTACCGGCAAAAATACCAATGATACGTTGGACAACCACTTTGATAAAAAACGCCGTCAAGTCCTCAAAGGGCTGGCGGCGGCGGGAATAACGGGATTGGCGGCCAGTTATGGCATGTCGCCGGCGTTTGCCGCCAAAAAAGTCAACATGGGATTTATCTATGTCGGACCAAGAGACGACTATGGTTATAACCAGGCACACTATGAAGGCAAATCGGCAGTAGCGGCCATGGATTGGGTGAAAGCCGTTGATGAAGAGAATGTTCCGGAAACCATCGAAGTCGTTAAAACCATGGAAAGTATGATCAACTTGGACGGCGCGCAAGTATTATTTCCCACCTCGTTTGGTTATTTCGATCCGCATATTTTAAAAACCGCCCCCAAATATCCCGATGTGATGTTTTTACATTGCGGTGGCCTGTGGGACGCCAGTAAACACCCCAAAAACGTGGGCAGCTATTTCGGCTACATCGATGAACCGGTGTATGTATCGGGCATTGTTGCCGGACACATGAGTAAAACCGGTAAACTGGGTTATATCGCCGCCATCCCCATTCCACAGGTGTTGCGTAATATCAACAATTTCACCATGGCGGCACGCAGTGTCAACCCAAACATCACTACCACTGTCGTGTTCACCGGCGGCTGGGCTAATCCGGTAAAAGAAGCCGAGGCCGCCAACAGCATGGTGGACCAAGGTATCGATGTATTAACCTGCCACGTGGACAGCCCCAAAGTGGTGGTGGAAACCGCGGAAAAGCGCGGCGCCTATTCCTGTGGTTATCATGCCAATCAAATGACCTTGGCACCCAAGGGCTTTTTGACCGGGGCGGAATGGAACTGGAGTAAGGTCTATACCGACTATGCCGAGATGATCAAGTCCGGCAAAACCATCCCCAACCTGGTACGCGGCGGCTTTAAGGAAGGCATTGTGAAAAGCTCGCCATACGGCGCCGCGGTCACCGACAAAGCCAAAAAACATGCCGACGAGGTGCGCGACAAATTCAAGGACGGTTCCATGGTAGTGTACAAAGGACCGATCAAAGACAACACCGGAAAAATTGTAATACCTGAAGGAAAAGAATATTCGCAAACCGACATTTGGCTGGAAAGTATGGATTGGATGGTGGAAGGTGTCATCGGCACTACCAAAAGTTAGTCACAATCCACTTACTCACTAACAAAGCAAAAAGGTACCGTTTGACTCATGCTCAGATTTCTTGAGTCTTTATTCATACCGGTTATGGCACTGCTGGTTTCACTATTGCTGTTTGCTGTATTCATCAGCTTTACCGACACCAATCCCTTGGAGGTGTTTTATTCCATTTACCGGGGAGCGTTCGGCAGCTGGTTTTCCTGGCAGAATACGCTAGTACGCGCCGCGCCGTTGATGCTCACTGCATTGTGCACCGCATTGCCGGCACGCATCGGGCTGATTGTCATTGGCGGCGAAGGGGCAATGGTGGTGGGCGGCTTATGCGCTACACTGGTAGGGATATTCCTCAATGGCGCCGCACCGGTTTTGGTTATCACTGCCATGGTAATCGCCGGGATGACCGCCGGCGGTTTATGGATTGCCTTGGTGGGGGCGTTAAAGTATTTTCGCGGTGTCAATGAAACCATCAGTTCGTTGTTGCTGAATTATGTTGCGATCGCCATTCTAAACTTTTTAGTCGTCGGGCCATTGCGGGATCCCGCCACTCTTAACAAACCCTCCAGTTACCCTATAGGTGATGCCAATATGCTGGGCATGATTGGTGACAGTTCCATCCACTGGGGATTGATTTTCGGTTTGGTTGCCTGCCTGCTTATGTGGTTTTTGATGAGGCGCACCGTGTTCGGGTTCAGCGTAGACATTACCGGCGGCAATGTTAGAGCGGCGCAGATTTCGGGTTTACCCGTGGGCCGTTTGATTGTCATTACCTGCTTCCTGGGTGGGGCCGCAGCCGGCTTAGCCGGTATGTTGGAAATCGCCGCGGTGCAAGGCAGGGCCAACACTTCGTTAAACGCGGGCTATGGCTACGCGGGCATCTTGGTGGCATTCCTGGCGCGGCACAATCCATTAGCCATCATTCCGGTGGCCATATTGCTGGGTGGTATTCGGGCCAGCAGTGGTTTATTGCAACGCAGCCATGAGTTACCGGATGCCACCGCGTTGGTACTGCAAGGCATTATATTTGTGGTGATACTGGCCAGCGAAGTGTTTTACGGCCGCATTAAATGGTTTAAACCCAAGGTGGCAACGGCGTGAGCGGTGACGAGACCGGCTTTTGGGGCGTCTTAATCGCCGTGCTAGGCGGGGCGATCCGCGTGGGCACACCGTTTTTGTTTGTGAGCCTGGGCGAATGTTTAACGGAAAAAAGTGGCCGTATTAATTTGGGGCTGGAAGGCAATTTAGTCATGGGCGCAATGGCCGGTTATGGGGTGTCCTATTTGAGTGGATCGCCGTGGTTAGGCGTTTTAGTCGCAGGCACAACGGGTGTCGTGTTTGGTTTAATTCACGCCTTGTTGTGCCAGCAAAAAGGCGTCAACGATATTGCCGTGGGTATTGCACTGATGATCTTTGGCACCGGGCTGGCGTTTTTTATCGG
>JASFLF010000325.1:0-4913 GCA_050118235.1 Gammaproteobacteria bacterium
AACCAAATCAACCGCCGCTTTCAAGAACACTATGGATTTATCGAGGTCACCCATCCGGGCATTTTCAAACGCTACCCATTTGCGCTGCTGGAAATCTTTTTGATCCTGGCACAACACCCGGAGTTGCGCGGTGTGCGCGCCGAAACCATACGCCTGATCCGGGACCATCGTTATTTGATTGATAACGACTTTCGCAATGACATAGGCTGTCAAAGCCTGTTCATGGAATTATTCCGACAACCTCGCGGATTAACTCACGAACTACGCCGCATGCACCGCTACGGCGTGCTGGGAAAATATTTACCCATGTTCGGCAATATCGAAGGATTGATGCAACATGACTTATTCCATGTGTACACCGTCGATCAACATACCTTGTTTTTAGTACGCAATTTGCGCCGCTTCATGGTGTCGCAATTCAGCCATGAGTTTCCCTTGTGCAGCAATATTATTCAAACCGTGCCCAAACCGGAACTGCTCTACCTTGCCGGATTGTTTCACGACATCGCCAAGGGCCGGGGCGGTGATCACTCAGAGTTAGGCGCACAAGACGCCATGGAATTCTGCCAGCGCCATGGATTGAGTAATTTTGATGCCAATATTGTGGCATGGCTGGTGAAAAACCATCTCATTATGTCCACCACCGCGCAGCGCAAAGACATCTCCGATGCCGATATCATCAATGAATTCGCTGAAAACGTCGGCAGCCAGGAACGGCTCAACTATCTATACTTGTTAACCGTCGCCGACATTCGTGCCACCAACTCCACATTATGGAACTCCTGGAAAGACTCCTTATTGGCCGAATTGTACTACGCCACCACCCGCGCGTTTCGCCGCGGACTGCGCAATCCCGCCGCGGAAATCGACCGGTACAAAGAAACCCAAGCGGCGGTCCTGGAACAATTAAAAGACGATGAGTACAGCGAAGAGGAAATCCGTGCTTTTTGGAACAGCCTGGAAAGCGATTACATCACCCGCTATTCCGTGGACGAAATCGTCTGGCACATCCGTTCGATTTTACACACACCGCCGGAGCAACTACCCATCGTGCTGGTGCGCGAGCAAACACACCGCGGCGGAACCGAGTTGTTTGTGTATGCCGAACAAGACAACCACGTATTCGCCACCATCACTTCAATACTGGAGCGCCAGGGCCTGACCATCACCGATGCGCGCATCACCAGTTCAAACCACGGTTATACCTTGTATACGTTCATCGTGTTGGAAAGCAACGGCGAAGGCATCAGCAATCAATACCGCATCAAAGACATCATCGATGCACTGCAAGAACTCCTGCCCAAAACCGACTTGGCGCAGCTATACGCCAATCAACCCAAACAACCCCTGCCCCGTCAATTAAAACATTTCCCCATACCCACGGAAGTGCTATTCCGCGACGACAATCGCAACAAACGCACCATCCTGGAAGTGGTGGCCCGCGACCAACCAGGACTACTGGCGAAAATCGCTCTGGCATTGGTGAAATGCAAAATCAAAGTGCACAACGCCAAGATCGCCACTTTCGGGGAACGCGCGGAAGATATTTTCTTTATTACCGATCTCAATCAGCAGCCACTGGCGCTGGAGGAACAGTTCGAGAATTTACGGAAAACCATTACTCAGTTGCTGGAAGGATAGTTTCTATTATTTGCCACGAAGGACACGAAGAGCGCGAAGAATCTAATACCTTAGGAGTTTCCAAATAATTTGTTCCCGCGGTCCTCTCGCAACCAGTTGTGTCATCGAGCGTTTTTTGCGAAGGATCTAAAAGCTCGGCCTTACACACCATGGTAAGATTTTACCCTTGAATTGGACTCGTTCGTGTTTTGAATTTCGCTTTTGTAACCTTCGTGCTCTTCGTGTGCTTTGTGGTAATAAACTATTCCTTGATCTCCACGCACTCAATGGCATTGCCGTCGGGATCGCGGAAGAACACCGCAGCTCGCCCGGAGCGGCTCTTGGTAAACGCAATATTGTGTTGTTCCAGTCTGCGCTGCAATTGCCCAATATCGGATACCGCCAACGCGGTATGGCGGTCACGACCACCATGCTCGGGACGCCCATGCACAGGATCAGGATTGGGTAGTTGAATCAGATGAATTTGCTGCTCGCCGATGTTCAACCAGGCACCGGGATATCCCAGATCCGGCCGATGTTCACTGGGGTGTAATCCGAGAATATTTCGATAAAAATCCACCGACTGTTTTATATCGGATACCAGCAAGCTGGCATGCAGAAACAATGTTACTTTCACTCCGCCTGCTCCCGGGATTTTGCTATTATCTCAACTGGATTGTGCACATATGCGTACGCGGACAAATAAGCCGCCAGCACGATCAAGCCACCACCTATCCATTCGTTCAGTTCCATTACTTCATCCGTTAAAAGCTGAGAAGATACCGCACCGGCCACCAGTTCGAACAATAATATCACCGCCGAACGATACACAGGCAGCTTGGTCACGCCATACTGCACGGTGAATGTCATGACAAATACCATCATCGGGCCCAAAACCAAAGTCCACAGTATTACAGTTTGTGACGGAGCGGGAATCGGTTCCGCGCTAACCACTATCCATACTATGGCCAAAACACTGACGCCGATCCAGGAAAATAGATTCTTTACCGGAATAGAGATGCCTTGGGTTTTACGAACCGATACATTTGCCACGGCAAACGCCAATCCGGAGGTAATCGCCAGCCAATCCGATGGGTTAGCAGGCCACGGATGACCGATCGAAGGATCCCACAACATCACCGCCGCACCACTCATGGCAATGATCAATGTAACTGCGGCCAAACGGGACATGTGCTCTTTTAAAATCAGCCAGGCCAATAAAGTGGCCCATAACGGTGATAAATAAAACAACAACAACACCCGCATTACATTGCCATCCAATATAGCGAGGACAAATGCCACATTACACCAGGCGTTACCCACAGCGATTAATAGCAACCAACCGGGTTGCGACAAGATCTCTTGACGGCGACTGACCAATAAAAACGAGGCCAGCAATACCGGTACGCTATAGATAAGCGCACTGGTCCATATGCCTTGCAATCCATTGGATTCCAAATAACGCAGCGGAAACCAGGATATGCCCCACAACGTCGCGGAAGTCAACAAGCTGATCACTGGAAATATCTTCGGTGAATATTTGGTAGACATGGGCAGATGAACTATACTACACGGCTATTTTCGTAATGAAATTGGCTGGATTGACCGACAGAATAAAAACCGACAACACGTACAATAACAACTTAGAATTTTGTCTATAAATTATACACTTATGTTAAACCATCCATTGTCAAACCAACCATCGGTGACACTTATCTGACAACTTCTTAATTGGTGTCAGTTTTTTGGTAACAAACTTGGCAAAAAACAAATTGTATAGTGAAACATTATCAATAGCGACTTGACGATGAATCCGGATCTCGAGAAATTACTGCCCTATCCCTTTGAAAGATTGTTGAAATTGAAGCAAGGGGCGCAACCGCCTTTGGATTTGCCGCATATTGCGTTGTCCATTGGCGAACCCAAGCATCAACCACCGCAATTCGCATTGCAACAACTCGCCGCTCATTTGCACACCATGGGCAGCTATCCCTTAACCAAAGGTACGGCGGAATTACGCCAGGCCATCGCCCAATGGTTGTGTCAGCGGTTTGCCCTGGATGCCGATTCCATAGATCCTGAAACCCACATCATTCCAGTCAATGGCACTCGCGAGGCGTTGTTTGCTTTTGCACAAGCGGTGGTGGATCGGTCTCGGGATCCCGTGGTGGTGATGCCTAATCCGTTTTATCAAATTTATGAAGGCGCCGTGTTATTGTCCGGGGCAACACCGGTGTATCTCAATACCACTCCACAGACACAATTTGTTCCCGATTTCACCTCTGTGCCGGAAGCGGTTTGGCAACGCTGTCAACTGGTTTATATTTGCACCCCCGGCAATCCAACCGGCGCGGTAATGTCAGCGTCCCAGTTACAACAATTAATCGAATTGGCGGATCGTTACGATTTTATTATCGCGTCCGACGAATGTTATTCGGAAATATATTTCGACGAACAACAACCACCGCCCGGACTGCTGCAAGTGGCTGACGTATTGGGCAGAAGCGACTACAAACGATGTGTGGTCTTGCACAGCTTATCAAAACGATCCAATGTTCCCGGGCTACGATCCGGATTTATTGCCGGTGACGCCGAGGTGATTAAAAAATTTCTGCTCTATCGCACCTATCATGGCTGCGCCATGCCCTTGTTCGCACAATCGGCCAGCGTAGCGCTATGGAACGACGAACAACATGTAAAAGAAAACCGCGAATTATATCGCCAGAAGTTCGCACAAGTGTTAGACGTCTTAAAACCTGTCATCAATGTGGAGATGCCCCACGCCGGGTTTTATTTATGGCTGGAGACACCGATCGATGACCAAACATTCGCTCGCCAATTGTTTGATCAACAAAACGTAACGGTTCTACCAGGCAGTTATCTGTCCCGCGAAGCCGATGGTATCAATCCGGGAAAAAACCGGGTTCGTATTGCCTTAGTTGCACCGTTAGACGAATGCCTGGATGCCGCGTACCGCATCAAAGAGTTTATTGAACATCTTATAAAACCAGGAGTAAACCAATGACCGATTTACAAAACATCATCGAAGAAGCTTTTGAAAAGCGCGCGGATATCACACCGCGCCATGTCGATACACACGTCAAAGAAGCGGTATCCATGGCCATTGACCAATTGGACTGCGGCCGTTTGCGGGTGGCGGAAAAAATCGAAGGTCAATGGGTGGTGCATGAATGGCTGAAAAAAGCCGTACTATTATCGTTTCGCATCGAAGACAATCGTTTCATGAAAGGCGGTTTCACCAACTATTTCGATAAAGTGGATTCCAAATACGC
>JASFLF010000326.1:0-4912 GCA_050118235.1 Gammaproteobacteria bacterium
TGACTTTTATTTGTATTTTTCTGGTGGTGATGGTGAGGCTCATGCCGAATAGCCTGCTAAGTCAAATACAGATCGCATTCTGCAACGTATGATCTTCCTAGGATCGGTAGTAAATCTATCACACATAATTTCGTTGTGATTAAGACGTCTCTTAACTACTATTAACTTAAAAAAGTGTATATAGCCGTCATTTGGCTTCCTTTTCCCGCTGATAGGGTAACTGGCTGTGATTAGTTATCCCTCCGAACAAAGCGGATAAAACCAATTTTACATAACCAAAACATGATCAAAGCGCTGTTATACGATTTGACCACACAAGAACTCCAACAGGGCGGCGAGGAGCTTATTCAGCTCTGGTTGGATGATCGTCAAACCCTTATCTGGTTGGATTTCTCCGAACACGATGCCGAGCGCGAAAAAGCGTTGTTGACTGACACGTTTGGCTTGCACCCATTGGCCGTACAAGACGCGCAACGAGAGCGACACCCGCCAAAATTGGAAACTTTTAAAGATCATACGTTTTTATTGCTGAAAGGACTGGCTGACGAGTCCAGGGATTTTCAATTTTCCACCATTCAGCTGGCGATGTTTATTGGCCAACGTTTTTTAATCACCAGGCATTGGGACGAGTCTCCCAGTGTGGAGCAAATGCGCAATGAGGTTGCCAATGAACCGCAGCGTTTTGCCGATGGCTTGGATTCGATCGCCATTCGCCTGGGGCGGATAGTGGTAAACCGATATTTGAATATTTTGCTTAAGTTGGAACCGAGGTTGGAAGAACTGGAAAGCGACATAGTCGATAAACCCAGTGATGACATACTGGCGGAGTTGATTAATCTGAAAACCGAGTTGAAGAAATTTCGCCGCGTGTTTATTTATCATCAGCAAATATTCTCCGACCTTAAAAATATCAGTTGCCCGCAAATTCACCACGAACGCATCCATGAGATCATTGACGTGTACGAGCAACAAGAACGCGCCTCCAGCTTGGCTGCTTTATACCACGAGTTGGCATCGGATTTAATCGATGGTTATATATCGGTGGCTTCGCATCGGCTTAACAATATTATGAAAATTCTTACTATTGTGACCACTATTTTCGTGCCGCTGAGTTTTTTAGCCGGCATTTACGGCATGAATTTCGAAAATATGCCCGAGCTACAATCCCGGTCGGGCTATTTTATCCTGCTTAGCGCAATGGGTATTATCATCCTGGTGTTATTGGCAATCTTTAGAAAATTTCGGTGGATTTAATATGAAGCAAGTCATTATAGGGTTGTGTTTATACCTGGTTGCAGCCATGGCATTTGCCGAACCCGCAGGACCGGGAACACCCAGCCCGGCGGCGTTATCATCGGATTGGTGGAGTTATTTTGAGCCCGTGGAAGCGGTGAGCGCGGAAGAACTGGGCAAGCGCGTAGCGGAGACCACGCAGAGGCTTAACACTTTATTGGAAAAAATGGATGGTAAAGACAAAGCGGCTTATACACCGTTGATTTCACAAATTAACTCTCAACTGGATAAATTTTTAAAGCTGAAAACCGCGGAGCTACCGATTGAAAAACCGGTTCCTGGCGCATTGGATTCTTATAGCTTAAAAGACGCTCAGGCGCGATTTATCCAATGGCGCCAGTTAAAACAGGAATACGACGTCTCGAAAGAAGATATCGAATGGCGTATGGCAATTATAACGGAAGAACGTAAACAACAATCGCGGCGCCGCAATCAGTACCTCGAAATGGAAAAGACTGATCCACAGCGGTTCAAAAAGGGATTAGAGCTCATGGCCAGTCGCCTTAAGCTGGAACTGCAGCGCATGGAGGTAGATCGGCAAAAAATATATTTGAGCAGGGTGGAGCGCGAACTTGAAAATATAAATGCGGAGTTGGAAGTGATTCCGCAGCGCTTAGCGGCTACCAGCGCGCAACTGCTGGAGTGGCGGCAGGAATATGACAATGTCCAAGACAAGCTTAACAAGCTTAGTGCGCGACTCGAAAGTGTCCAGGGTGCGGATTTAGGTTTGGGTTTGGATGACACCGAGATGCAGATGATTCAAGCCCGTTATAGCGTGCTTGTAGGCGTTCAAAGGGAAGTGCAGGCGACAGTGTTAAGGGTTCAAGCGATACAGTCTCGGTTGGCACAAGCGCTAATAAAACTCTTGATTCAGAAAGAAACCACCGATACGGGTGAAACTCGACAATTGCTTTCTGAATATGAAAAATTGCAAACACAAACGGACGCTAATTTGAATGCCTGGAAAAAAGCATCGCAAAGACTGCAAAGTTACGCATCCAGCCTAACAACGGAACAAATCGAGAAAGACCCTAATGCGGCAAAACTGAAGAAAAAAGCATTAGCCTTGTCTGAAAATATTGAAAAAGCGTTGCTAACATTGTCTCAAGAACATGCCAATGCCGAATATTTTGCCGATTTACTAACACAAAAGCTGCAGGCCACCGAAGGCTGGATAAAAAGAGGCGTTAAGGACACTACGCATGCGGCCAAAAAAACCTGGGAGGTGGCGTTAGACTTGTTGGGCACGACGTTGTTTGAAATCAATGAAGTGCCGGTTACTATGCTCGGTTTATTACGCATTTTGTTGATCCTTTTTATTGCATGGTGGTTGTCAAAGGCGATACGCAATGGATTGCACCGAATCGGCGAGCGGCGCACGGTCGTGAGTAAAAGTTCTTTGTATACTTTAGGCCGGATTGTTCACTACGTTGTGTTGATTATCGGTGTCATTATAGGCCTGTCATCCATAGGCATAGACTTTACTAAGTTTGCGTTATTTGCCAGCGCGCTGGGTGTTGGTATCGGTTTTGGATTGCAAACACTGATCAGCAATTTTGTCGCCGGCTTGATCATTCTATTTGAAAAAAGCCTTAAAGTAGGAGATTTTGTGGAATTAGCGTCGGGCGTCGCCGGAGAAGTTCGGGAAATCAATATGCGCAGTACGCTGATTACCACTAACGATAATATCGATATCCTGGTGCCGAATTCGGAGTTCGTGGCCGGGCGCGTGACCAACTGGACGTTGCGAGAAGCTTTTCGAAGAATTCATGTGCCTTTCGGCGTTGCGTATGGAACCGACAAAGAACTGGTGAAAAAGGCGGTGTTGGAAGCGGCGGACGAAGTGCAATGGACCCTAAAAGGTAAAAAAGGCCGTACCCCGCAAGTGTGGTTTGTGCAATTCGGCGACAGCAGTCTCAACTTTGAACTGGTGGTTTGGTTAACTCCGGAAGCGGTTAAGAGGCCTAACGCCGTTCAAGCCCATTATCTATGGGAAATCGAAACCAAGCTCAACAAGTACGGAATTGAAATTCCCTTTCCGCAACGCGATATCCATTTGCGCAGCGCTTTCGGTAAAAAAGATGAAGCTGGTCTTAGTCTATTGCCGGGGCAGGTAAGTGAATAGTCGCAATTACGAAGTTGAAGTTTCTCGTAGTCCACACAATCTAAACTTTAATTCGAAAACCTTACCATTGTTAAAAAGGAGGTTGTATGTTATTCAAGCAATTGTTCGAGCCGGACTCATGCACATATACCTATTTATTGAGTTGTGAGCAAACCGGTGAAACCGTGTTGATTGATCCTGTGCTCGATACCGCAGAACGCGATTTGAATGTTCTGAAAGATTTGGGGCTCAAGCTCACATACACTTTAGATACCCATGTTCATGCAGATCATCTCACAGGCGCGTATCGATTAAAATCTTTGGCTGGCAGCCAAATCGCCTATCCAGCCATTGATGAATTACCATGCGCGGATATCGGAGTTGAAGAAGGTAGGATATTTCGAGTGGGTAATATCGAAATTTATCCGTTGTTTACCCCCGGTCATACCAACCACCATCACGCTTATCTTATTGATAACGGCACGCAGAAAATGCTCTTCAGTGGTGACGCCTTGCTGATTGAGGCATGTGGTCGGACGGATTTTCAGTCCGGTGACGCAGCCGCGTTATATCAAAGCATTCACAATAAATTTTTCACTCTGCCCGATGAAACTCTAGTATATCCATGTCACGACTATGATGGCCGTTTTATCACCACCATTGCGCAGGAAAAGCAATGCAATCCCCGCCTAGGGCAAAACAAATCTTTGCAAGAGTTTGTAACGATCATGAACAACATGGATTTGCCTTATCCCCGTAAAATAGATTTTGCGGTTCCAGGCAATCAACAGTGTGGTATCTGCCCGGATAATGTTCCTGAAAAGTACCGTAAGCCATGTAATAAATACGATCAGGGTTGAATGGCGCTTAATTAAGCCCACGGTAGGGCGGGTTAGCATTTTTTTGCGTAACCCGCCATGGAGTTTTGGTGGAATACGGCGCAAAAAAAGCGCGCCTGATCCACCCTACATCACGCGTTGTTTGCTTAACTAAGTGCCATTCCGATCAGGGTTGACTTTCTTTTTTTGCAAATCGACCAGTAAGTTGTATACAGTGTGGGCAGCGCATGATAGCAATGCCTATCGATCAATGTCCTCCCGGAAGATCATTGATGTGCTGTTTTTATCGCAGGAATATTTTCCTTATACTGAAAAACAAAAATACCGTAGTAGCTTATTCCTAAATATGCTTAAAAAGGCGGCGCTCGAAATTGGAGTCAAGATCAATTTTTTCTACCTATTGATAAAATTGTTAGCGTTTCCAGTGCGATTAACTAGCGCCATCCATAAACCCAGCGATAATCCCTAACGAACCACGAACCACGAACCACGAACCACGAACCACGAACTGGGATGGACTATAATAAATTAGACACTAAAGCGATACTCTGGATAAAGTGCGATGTGGAATACAATTTTGTTTTTTCTTGGCGGGCTATCGGTAGTTGGCGGCATTATGTCGTTCCCGCTACCAATCCCTATCGGCTTGCCTTTAATGATAGTAGGGTTATCTCTG
>JASFLF010000327.1:0-4896 GCA_050118235.1 Gammaproteobacteria bacterium
GGTATCTAAACAATGCCACCCAAAAGGCGATACATAAGTAACAATCTAAAACAACAGAATTAACCAATCTAAGCATTCAAACAGGAATCAATATGTGCGGAATAGTCGGCGCTGCGGCAGATAGAAACGTTGTCCCCATACTCATCGAAGGTTTACGACGCTTGGAATACCGAGGTTATGATTCAGCTGGCATTGCCGTAGTCAGCGACGACGCAAACCTAAACCGTGTGCGTTCCAAAGGCAAAGTCGCCGCCCTGGCCGAACAAGCGGAAAATAAAATCGCCGGTCACATCGGCATCGCCCATACCCGTTGGGCCACCCATGGCGAACCCAGTGAAACCAACGCCCATCCGCATGTATGCAACAAAACGGTCGCCGTCGTACACAACGGCATTATCGAAAATCACGAGCAACTGCGAGAGCTGCAAAAACAACAAGGCTTCTTGTTCACCTCTCAAACCGACACCGAAGTGGTGGCGCATCAAGTCTACCAACACCATATAAACGAAAACAAAGACTTGCTCAAAGCCGTGCAAGAAACCGTGACCCATTTAGAGGGTGCTTACGCCCTGGGCGTCATTAGCAAACAAGAGCCCGGTCGTGTAATCGCCGCGCGACTGGGTAGTCCGCTAGTGGTTGGTGTCGGCATAGGGGAGCACTTTATCGCCTCCGATGTGGCGGCGCTGCTGCCTGTGACCCAACGTTTCATTTTTTTAGAAGACGGCGATGTAGTCGATATCAGCAAAGAACAACTCACCATTTACGATCGCAGCGGCGATATTGTCAACCGGCCTGTTCAGGAGAGTGCTCTCACCGCCGAAGCCACCGACCGGGGAGAGTACCGCCACTTCATGCTCAAAGAGATCCACGAGCAATCCCGCGCCATAGCCGATACGCTGGAAGGTAGAATCCACGGCCATAAAATTTTCGAACAAGCCTTTGGTGCTGCCGCCCCCCAAGTGTTCGACCAAGTACAAGGCGTGCACATCATCGCCTGTGGCACTAGCTATCACGCGGGCTTAATTGGGCGCCATTGGTTAGAGTCCATAGCCGGCGTGCCCTGCAGCGTGGAAGTGGCCAGCGAATTCCGTTATCGCAAACCGGTAGTACGTAAAAACTCGTTAATCGTCACCATTTCCCAATCCGGTGAAACCGCCGACACCATTGCCGGATTGTTGGAAGCCAAACGTCTGGGATTTGGCCACTCCCTGGCCATTTGCAATGTGCCGGAAAGCTCCCTGGTGCGCGAGTCGGACCTGGTGCTCATGACCCGCGCCGGCCCGGAAATCGGCGTGGCTTCCACCAAGGCGTTTACCACCCAGCTAACCGCGTTGATGTTGTTAGTCATCGCATTGGGCCGCCGAAACGGCATGGGTGAAGACAAAGAAGCGCAATTGGTCGCCGAGTTGGAAAGCTTGCCCGCAAAAATCGAAAAAATCCTGCAACTGGACCAGCAAATCAGCGTGCTGGCCGAGCAATTCGCCGACAAACACAACGCCTTGTTTTTAGGCCGTGGCGCGCACTATCCGGTCGCCATGGAAGGTGCGCTAAAGCTCAAAGAAATCTCCTACATCCACGCCGAAGCCTACCCGGCGGGCGAACTCAAACACGGCCCCTTAGCATTGGTTGACGAAGACATGCCGGTCATCGCCGTGGCTCCCAACAACGAACTGCTGGAAAAACTCAAATCCAACTTGCAGGAAGTCAAAGCCCGCGGGGGGCAACTCATCGTATTCGCAGACACCCACGCCGACTTTCCACCCACCCCGGGCTTGCAAGTCTTCGACGTCGCCCCCGTAGACGACAGCATCTCGCCGATAGTCTATACTGTTCCATTACAGTTGTTGTCCTATCACGTAGCGGTGCTAAAAGGCACGGATGTTGATCAACCTCGCAACTTAGCAAAATCGGTAACTGTTGAGTAGGGTTTTTTATTGGCTTGTGCGCGTATTCTAATCAGATAAAGTCGAAAACTTGGTCGGGAGTAATAAGGTCTATCGGAATGTAATAAAGTCCGTCGATACCGCGCTTTATAAGCTATTAAATTTAATAAATAAAAAATAGATATTCGAGCTTGCTACTGAGTAACAATCTATAGAGCCGAATTCTCTGTTTTACTCCCGGTCAGGAGCAGAAGTTTAATTTATACAAATATTGGCAAGCGCTACTGAGCAGGTGTTCGTTGACTCCAATGCTCTTCT
Source organism: Gammaproteobacteria bacterium (assembly GCA_050118235.1). GTDB lineage: Bacteria > Pseudomonadota > Gammaproteobacteria > SZUA-152 > SZUA-152 > JAJDNG01. Next base: position 2,202 of record JASFLF010000327.1, read on the forward strand.
GCGCTTTGAACTCAAAGCGGACACTGCCTGATTCACAATAAAACTCAAGGCCGATCAAAAAAGAGTACGCCCCCGACTTATTTAACAGTTACTCATCTACACTCCAATTTTCATTATAAGCCTATGTCAGTCAACAATCCCTAATCGACTGCTACGCATTGATTCTCTCTCTTTTTCCTGGAATCCCATTTAACACTAACTCCCATTTATCCTGTTTATACACTTGATAACTTTTAAAACAACATGGTAAACCATTTGCTTCGAAAAGCCTTGGATTATCCATAAGTTGAATATGGAGATGAGGAGCCGTTGAGTTTCCTGAATGTCCCACTTGCGCCGGCTCTTGCCCTTCCATTACCTTTTGCCCCTCTGATACTTTGATAGAATCCTTTCGGGCATGCGCGAGGAGCGAAAAAATACTATCTTCCTTTTTTAAGATAATGTAATTACCTAGTATAGAACGGAGGTCAGCGTTACTTTCGCCCCGAAATAAAAAAGCATTTTTAATTACTGTCGCCATATCCCGAGGAAAATATACCGGATTCCGTTCCTCTAACCCATCTCTAGCCTCGACTACCTCCCCATCAAAAGGAGAAAATATCGGTTTTGACCAACAATATGTGTCATGAAGTTTCACACCACATATCAAACATTTTAGTAGCGACGTTTTATAGAATTTATAACCTTTTAGTTCCCAATCGATCTGAAAGAAGTCATATGCATATCGTTGGCCTAGTTGGTTAGTCCCATGGCTTGGAACTTTGTGACCTGGCGTATTAGCCGCACACCACTCCCCGGACAATGGGAAACTGACTGCGATTGGCTCAATTATTTCTAGCATGACTTTTCCTTTGGTTGTTAATGATGAATGAGTATCCATGCTCACTAATTAAGTTCTCTTTATGTGCAATTATAGTAAAGGGCATACTTTCTTGTAGAATAGAGAGGCCGTGTGTATTTCCACTCAGTAAGATTCAAAAACTGTAGCAAGAAAAACACACGGCGGTTCCGTATTATTACGTCCTGTGTCCGCAGCCCAGCTAACAAGAGGCCACGACAATCTACGGATCAAGTCTCTGAGCTATGTACACGTTATCAGTGTCATTCCAAATAAAGGTCTGTTTGCCCGCTTCGTCCAGTATCGGGGTGAGTAATCCATCGACTGAAGTAGGATAAAAGTCACCACGGCTATCAAAACCGAATTCCTCGGTTTCGTCCGCTATGGAGGCGAATAAGGTCATTCCTGAATAGGACAGAGTCACCTCGAAATCGCTAACACGATAACGACCTTGTAGCGATTGTAGTAAAATCGGATCGGGAAAGGCTACACGTCTCGGCGGAGGAAGCTCGTATTTGTCAGGATCGAAAAGATGCGCCGCAACTTCCTCAATACCATAATCAAGGTGTACGTCGGTCAGAATGACAATAGCACGATTGTTCTCGGGATCGATTACCACCATGGACGAGAAGCCGAAGGTATTTCCACCATGATGCGGTATGGTTCGACCATCTAAGCTGCCACGCCACCAACCCATGCCCATCTGCTGATCGTCCGCCGGGTAATCGGCACCTAAGTCAACAAGATCGTGAGCCAGCTTTAGTGTTGCAACTGTGTGAGCGTCTCCGATTCCGAGTTGTGCCTGAGCATATCGCACCATGTCGTCGAGTGTGGCGCGCACTCCGCCTGGACCCGCCAGATTGACCGGAAAGTCCATCGCGACAACTGCCTGCCCATCATAAGAATTGTGGCCAACAGCGACCTGAACCTCCTCTGGAGGTTGGGAGATGTAGGCCTTATCCATTTCCAGCGGTTTAAAGATGCGCTCCTGCATGAGTGTTTCGAGATCGGTACCGGCGGTGTGTACTACTACATAGGAGAGCAGCATATAACCGAAATTGGAATAATCCCACTTGGTACCAGGGGCGCGATCCAGCGTGACACTTCCCAGAGCTTCGATCACCTGCGCTTCCGTTAGATCAGCGTATGGATTATCTGAATCGGATAACAGCACTATGTCCGGTTCACGTGGCAGCCCCGAGGTGTGGGTAACGAGATGTTTGAGCAGTATGGGTTGTCCCTCAAAATCGGGGACGTTTGCCGTCAACGGCAAATGCATCGCCAACGAGTCATCAAGATTCAATTGACCTTCCTCGATGAGCGAGGCGAGAAGTGCGCCCGTCATGGTCTTGGTCACGGAGCCAATCTCTACCACTACCGAGTCGCCTTCGAGACGATGTTGTGTTGGATCGGCGCAGGCCGTTGCGCGGCTGACAACTTCTGCTTCGATGTAGGCCGCTGCTACACACAAGCCAGTTCGGTCTCCGACGTACCGTTGCGTTAAGACCTGTTCTAAGCGGCTATCGGTTTCTGAAGTTTTGGTGGTGGTATCGTGTTCATCGCTACACCCCATGATAGCCAGAGAAAGAAGTGGGATTGTCTTCAGCATTGTTTTTATCATAACTACACCTCTTATAGTATTAAGGCGTCCAAAGGACGCGTTACGGGCGGCCATGATGTTGGCCGAGTCATGGGGTACATTATTTCTCCTCGAACCTTAAGCTAACCCAAAGAGTGGCATTGATAGGGCTCTCGTTTCACTTCGAATGTTGTATAGTGTGAGCTGGTTAATTGAGGTGACTGCTATGCATTTGCTACTTATAGAAGACGATATTGATTTCGGCCAGGCGTTGCAAA
>JASFLF010000328.1:0-4895 GCA_050118235.1 Gammaproteobacteria bacterium
CGATGCGTCATAAATAACGCCTCCTTATGCATTGAGCAAGGGCAAGCACTGGCCGTGGTGGGGGAAAACGGCGCCGGTAAAACCACGTTATTGGAAATATTAATGGGTCTGCGCCATGCCGATAGTGGCCAGGTCAGTATACTTGGCCAGGACGCGTTGGCGGACAATCCCAAACTGAGAGAGAAAATTGGGTTTTTAAGTGAAACCGTTCCATTCTTCGATTACTTGACGGTACGGCAATTTCTAGCGTTTCATCGCTGTTTTTACTCCCACTGGAATGACGATACCGCAAGCGCTTTATTAGACACATTAAAGCTGGATCCGAAGCTAAAAATTGCCAACCTCTCCCGGGGACAAAAGTTACGTCTTGGAATTGTCGCCACACTGTCCCATCACCCCCCTCTGTTGATATTGGATGAAGTCACTGCAGGCATGGACCCGTTGGTGCGACACCAAATAATCTCCCTCATCAAAGAAGAGTGCAAACAACACCACACTACTGTCGTGTTTGCCACCAACTTACTGTATCAGCTGCAGTCTTTTGCCACCCATATCGCCTATTTGCTTGACGGCGTTCTAAGCCGACCCGAACCGTTAGATCCCACCATTGACGATATGGAAGCATTTTTCGTCAGTAAATTTTCCGATGAATTCGCTGACAATCATGGCTAAGCAGTTATTACACGTTCTCAAAGCGCTGGGTGAAATTAAATTGCCGCTGTTAATCCCGGTTCTCCGGCCGCTTGTCATCCTTATCCTTGTCACTGCAGCACTGTTTCCCACCGACACAATAAAACGTTTGGTAGAAAGCAGCGTATTGGGAATACTGGTATGCGGTGGTCTGTTGCTTGCACTTATAATTGCTTCGGTGACCACCACCCAAAAAAGCAATGAATTGCTGTGGCTGCAAGACCATAAGGACAAATCCATTTTCTATTTACGTATCCTGCCGGTATACAAATTGGAGTTGTGGCTGGCAAAAGTCACTATAACCATGATCGTTAACTTTATCGTTATGATCGGCGTAACCTTGGCATTTTTCTTCGGCCTGCCTTATCTGTTTAACTTACTCGAGAGTTCCTGGACACACTGGGGGTTAGCATGGTGGCAACATCTATCCTCCAGCGAAATAGGTGTGGTCGTCGGCTCCGGCCTTACCATGATTGTGATTGTATTTTACGCTCTTGGATTACTCAGCGCCGGTGCGTATGTACCAGTCGCCAGGCGTGGCGGTAAGGAATTTAACAAAGTTCTTATTTCGAATAAATACGTTAAAACAGACGTCATTGTGAGTTTTTCATTTGTGATGATTTTCTGTTTGGCGGCGTATTTCTACTTTAACTCAATTCCACTGATTTACCTGTTTGTGGTTTATGTGGAATTACTCTTTATTCAATATCTCTGTTCGTATTTGATTGACTCTGGCGTGAATTTGACACTATCGAAATTATCATCGACGCTTGCAATAGGATTGCTTGCCGCCTTGGTTGTGGCCGGTATAGCCATGAGCCTATTGTATAGCAGTTTAACCTCGGAAGATTTCCTGTTGCGCAGCGGATCTTATTTTCTAACAAGACCCATAGGCACGGAGAGATTCAGCAACAATATTATTTCCAAATTGGAAGCACTCGGAGACGACAACCGCTCTTTAACAGCGAATTATACGGGACTACTCCTGGTCGACAAGCATGACATTGCCGGCGCAAGACCTAAATTCCTCACCATGGTAGACGACCCCAATTGTTTAAAGCGCCGAATGGCGCAGGATCTATTGACGCTGGAAAGAGCACGCGACAATCTACTAACCGCAATGATTATCGACGCCAGAAATTATGCGGTGTTTAATATTGGTGATAAGAAACAATGCCGCCGTTCCCCTAAAGAAGTAGCCGAGTTTCTTTTTCATACGACAACGGTGGACAGACAAATTACATTCATAAAGCAAGCGCTGCAATCTACCGAGCATGAACAGCGTATGGTTGCGGCATACCTGGTGGCAAAACTGCCGGTCACCGACAAGAAATATTTATCGTATTTCCAACTACAGATATTGAAACTGCTGGGTGGCGTGTGCGATAGTCGCGCAAGCCACGGTGACGCAAACAAACGACCATGGCAAGTGGAATTGGCCGCGTATGACCTTGCGCTTACGCAACTTACCTTAAACACACCGTTCGCACTGGATTTTCCCAAAAGCCAAAATAGTATTGAGGGTTATTGCTCTCTCATCAGGGACGAAGCAATTTCATATTGGAAAGACACTATCGAAGCCCTGCGAAATGAAAACAGCTCTTACACCAACCGCTTTAACCAAAAGTTATTTCACAACGCTAGCAATAGTGCTGCCATTGAAGACGCGAGCATGATAACAGAAGCGGAATTTCACCTGTTGTTGCCCCTGATAGACTGGACGCAGCAACCGCCCCAAATAAAGTGTCACCTGGCGCAACAATGGAAACTTTTACAAGGAACGCCTAACCTCGATTACACGGACTATTGGATCCAATGGCCACGGGATTTTTTCGGTGAATCAGCATTCGAACGGAAGTTCTCGGATAGTGATTGCATAACCGCAACTTATTAGGCCTTCGCTGAATCTCTCAAAAAAAAACCTCATTACCCACACTAAAAAACAGGGATAGCTATGCTCTATTTTTATAAAGTATAAAGAGAAACTATCAAACTGTATTGCTAAAAATGTTTAGAAAATGTATCCACGACCGATATTGGAAGCGAGCGGTATGTGTTCTTTTATTAATACCAGTAATTACGAGGTTAAGGATATGAAATTTACAACGAATTTAGTGTTTTGTTTTGCTTTGCTGATATTTTCCTCTTTGGTGGTCGCCGAGAAAAAAGATGTTCCGGAAACTTTAGAAGGCACTACAAAAGTCACCGCGGAAGAAGTGATTGAGCTGGTTGAAAGCATGGATGATTTGGTGGTCATTGACGCACGTAAATCCAGCGACCGCGAAAAAGGCTGGATCGAAGGTTCTGTGGGTTTACCCAACACCGAGACCAATGCCGCTTCGTTAGCCAAGGCATTACCCACAAAATCCACACCGGTTTTGTTTTACTGCAATGGCGTGAAATGCGGTCGTAGTTTTGAATCGGCGAAAATCGCCATAGCCGAAGGTTATTCCAAAATTTATTGGTTCCGCGGCGGTATGGAAGAATGGGAAGGCAAGGGCTTACCTGTCGTAAAATAAATAAGCGAATTGGCGTTTTTTCTGCTTAATTCCAGTTCCGGGCGGCGGTGAATACACTGCCCCCATGGTTACAACTGGAAGTTAGCTTCGCTGCTGATCCGGGCTGAACGACGCGATCATGAAATTATTGAAAGTCATTAAAGGGATGTTGCATGTTGGTAGAGAAAATCTCGATTAAAGGACTCACCACGACCATACTAGTGGTGTTGGGTTTATTAGCGATCGTTCTTTCAATACTGGTGGGAAGCTTTTTCCGTGATGCCGCTTTCGAATCCCAAACCAAAACTGTTGCGCGAATTATCGAAGTCGCAGGCTTGGAAGTGTTTAAACAACTGGATAGCCTGGCGGTGGATTTAGGCGCCACTACCCAGCGGCCGAAAGAATTCCGCAAAGCCGTAAAAAACATCAACGATCCCGAATCAAAGCAAATTGTTGTAAAAACCTTAAACGATCAGTTTCATCAGCGCTTCGTCACCAGTGATAAGTTGCAATTGGTAAAGCTGCGGCTTTACGACAAAGAACTCAAACCACTGGCGACCAGTTCGGAAGGTACTACCGACCTCCCCAACCGGTTACCTGAAGTCTTGTACGAACAAGCTAAAGACCGCACCGGAGCCGACCGGCTCAAATCGCTAGGTGCTCTATGGGCAACTGATCAACGCGGCTATTATTCAGTGCTTGTTCCGGTAGGCGGTCTAAGAGCGATTGGCTACTTGGAAGTGGTCACCTCACCTGCTTTCAATTTGCGTGATGTGGGCGCCATGCTAAAAGCACCCATCACGGTTACGCATATCAACGACGACACTGATTTTCAGGATGAATCCTGGCAAGGCAGCTTGGACGGCTTGATGTTACCGGTGTCTTTTACGTTTAACGCCGCTAACGGCGATCCCATTGTCAAAGTGGAAGTATTGGAAAATGTCGAGGAATTTACCGGCAAATTCCGTAGTTTGTTGTGGTTTAGCAGCGTCACTTTTGCTGGATTGATTGGGGCCGGTTTATTATTTTCACTGTGGATGATGCGAGGTTATGTGTTCCGGCCACTCACGAAATTTATGCTGGACATGGAAAAATGTTCCCACGGTGATCTTTGCGTGAACGTGAATCCCAACGGCCTTAAAGACATAAAAGTTTTGGGCGCGGCATTGGATTCACTGGTAACGTCTTTGCGCAAACAAGTCACCGAGATTGATACTCACGCCATGCAATTGTCGCAGTCCGCCGAAAACCTTGCCCGAATTACCAACGAAACCAACGAAGGCGTGCAACAGCAACAACGTGAAACGGATCAAGTAGCCACTGCCATGAACGAGATGTCTTCCACGGTACAGGAAGTGGCGCAAAACGCCTCACTGGCCGCCGATTCCGCTCAGGATGCCAATACTAAATCCGAACAAGGCCGAGGCGTTGTTTCCAATACCATGAAGACCATCAACAACCTGGCCTGTGAAATCGAAGCCGCCAGCAAAGTCATCGAAAACCTTAAAGAAGAAAGCGTAAATATCGGCACCGTGATCGATGTGATACGGGGTATCGCCGACCAAACCAATTTACTGGCGCTTAACGCCGCAATCGAAGCGGCCAGGGCCGGCGAACAAGGACGGGGATTTGCAGTGGTTGCGGACGAAGTTCGAACTTTGGCCAGCCGAACCCAGCAGTCCACACAAGATATCCAACAAATGGTGG
>JASFLF010000329.1:0-4889 GCA_050118235.1 Gammaproteobacteria bacterium
TGTTGTCATTGCAAAACCACGTCACAAGACCGCCTTGGGATATGAGCCCAATATTTTTAACATAGACGATTCTTGTTGAAGTTTTTGCAGCGCTTCTGAGATTTGCGGGTCATCGGCATGGCCTTCAATATCAATAAAAAACACGTATTCCCACATGCCGACGCGCGAAGGCCGGGATTCGATCCGGGTTAACGAGATGTTGGTTTCGGCAAACGGTTGCAACAGTGACCATAAGGCCCCCGGTTTGTTGCGAGCGGATACCAACAAAGTGGTTTTATCCGCACCGCTGGGCGGCGTGACATCTTTACCGATAACTAAAAAGCGGGTGGTATTATCCGGATCGTCCTCGATATTGGCTTTAACAATGTTTAAATCATAAAGCTTCGCCGCCACATCACTGGCTATGGCGGCCGCACCGGCTTGCTCGCCGGCGATCCTGGCGGCTTCGGCATTGCTTTTTACAGTAATGCGCTCCACACCCGGCAAATGAGTATCCAACCATTCCCGGCACTGCGCCAGGGATTGTTGGTGAGAATAGACTTTATCGATGGTATTAAGGTTCGGCGACTTGCTCAACAAATTTTGGTGCACCCGGATATCCACTTCGCCGCAAATCTTTAACACCGAGCGCATAAACATATCCAAGGTATAATTGACGACACCCTCGGTGGAATTTTCCACCGGCACCACGCCGTAGTCTGCCGTGCCGGATTCTACTTCACGAAACACTTCGTCTATGGCCACCAATGGCATGGTGGAAACGGAATGACCGAAGTGTTTAAGAGCCGCCGCTTGAGTAAACGTACCTTCAGGGCCCAAATAGGCGATGGTCATGGGTTGTTCCAACGCCAGGCATGCTGACATGATCTCCCGGAACAAGCGTGCGATTTCCTCATCACTGAACGGTCCTTGGTTGCGCTCCTTAACCTTACGTAACACTTGGGCTTCCCGCTCGGGCCGGTAAAACGCCGTTTCGTTGCCCCCTTCCAATTTTGCGGTAGCCACCTCCTTGGCCACCAAACCGCGCTCGCTAATGAGTTGCTGGATTTTTTCGTCCAGTTCATTAATCCGTTTACGCAGTGCTTGCAGTTTTTCGCTTTCGCTCATGCTCTATACTACTGTCAATTAACAACTAATGTTCGCCGGCTTGATTGTCGTACACTTTCGCTTTGCTAAATATACTTACTATAATTCGAGTTACGGAGTTCATATTAATGTAGGGTGCGTCCAACGTACCAGATTGAGCCACCCAAGTGGAATTCAATATAGGCGTCTCATCGACTAGAAAAACATAATCCCGTAATGTTTAGTCTTGTAACTACTATAATAAAACAAAATTTTCTGGCTAATCCCGGTGCGTGAAACGCACCCTACATAGTCCGCACGGCCAAAACGCCCTCTATTCCCGCAATTTCGTCGATCACGGATTGAGAAATGGATTTATCGACGTCCGCCAGAGTATACGCTAAATCACCTTTGGATTTGTTTAACATGTCGATGATATTCAATCCGGCTTTTGCCATCGCCGTGGAGATCTGTCCGACCATATTGGGCACGTTGGAGTTGACAATTCCAATGCGAAAACCTTCGGTGCGCTCCATCATCACGGTTGGAAAATTCACCGAATTGACCACGGTGCCATGTTCTAAATAATCACGCACTTGATCGGCCACCATGATGGCGCAGTTGTTTTCCGCTTCGGCGGTCGAGGCGCCTAAATGAGGCAATGTGATGACCCGTTCGTGATTCTTCAATAAGTTACTGGGGAAATCGCACACATACGCATGCACTTGACCCGCCTTGATGGCCGCCGAAACCGCCTCGTCTTCCACAATACCGGCACGGGCGAAATTCAGAATCACCACGTTCTTTTTCATGATTTTCAATCGCTCGGCATTGATCATGTGACGAGTAGCGTCCACTAAGGGTACGTGAAATGTCACATAATCGGATTTGGACAGCAAGTCCTCGATACCGGAGGCTTTTTCCACCTCGGTTTTCAATTGCCAGGCGCCTTCCACTGTAATATTAGGATCATACCCAATGACCCGCATGCCCAAAGACGCCGCGGTGTTAGCCACCAAGCGGCCTATGGCTCCGAGGCCGACTACCCCTAATGTGCGTCCCGGCAATTCAAAACCGGCGAATTTTTTCTTGCCGGCTTCCACTTGCTTGTTAATCTCCTCATCGCTGCCATCCAGACGGCGACTGAAATCCCATGCCTGGCAAATGTTGCGCGACGCCAGTAACATGCCGGCCAATACCAATTCCTTTACGGCATTAGCGTTTGCACCCGGAGCGTTAAACACCGGGATACCCATAGTACTGAGTTTTTCCACCGGTATGTTGTTAACTCCGGCCCCGGCCCGGCCTACCGCTTTCAAGGTGGAGGGAATTTCCATGTCGTGCATTTTATACGAGCGCAATAAAATGGCGTCGGGGTGCTGGATTTCCGAGGCGATCTCGTAGTGATCCCTGGGCAAGCGTTCCAGCCCCGCAATAGAAATGTTGTTCAGTGTAAGTATTTTAAACATGGTTTTATCAGCCTTTTCTCCAAGCCTATTTCCAGTATACGCCGGTCGTTAACCGTTGCGTTTCTCGAAGTCGCGCATGAACTCAATCAATGCATCCACACCCTCTTCCGGCATGGCATTGTAGATACTGGCACGCATTCCCCCGACGGAACGATGACCTTTTAAAGTCACCAAACCTTTGTCTTTGGCTTCAGCGAGGAACACACTATCCAAATCCGCGTTGGCCAGAGTAAACGGCACATTCATCCAGGAGCGGGACTTGATTTCCACGGGATTAGTGTAAAAATCCGATGCGTCAATTGCAGCGTACAGTTTGTTCGCCTTGCGTTCGTTGATTTGCGCCATAGCGTTCAAGCCGCCTTTGCGCTTTATCCATTCGAACACCAAACCTGCGATATACCAGGTATACGTTGGCGGCGTGTTATACATGGATTCGTTGTCGGCGTGGGTTTTGTAATTAAACATCGCCGGCACTTTATCATCGGCATGGCCGATCAAATCGTCTCGAACGATGACCACCGCCATACCGGCAGGACCGATGTTTTTCTGCGCGCCCGCGTAAATAATGCCGAATTTCGAAACATCAACAGGGCGGGACAAAATCGTGGAGGACATATCCGCCACCAATGGCACGTCACCGGTATCGGGGACATAAGGAAACTCCACGCCACCAATGGTTTCATTAGGACAGTAATGCACATACGCGGCACCTGAGTTTAACTGTAAATCATTTTGCGCCGGCGTGGCAGTAAATCTGCCCTCCTCGGTGGTGGCCGCAATATTGACTTCACAAAATCGTTTCGCTTCAGCAATGGCTTTTTTTGACCAGGCACCGGTGTTTATGTAGTCGGCACTGGTTTTACCGTTAAGCAAATTCATGGGGATCATGGCGAACTGGGCGGATGCGCCGCCTTGCAAGAACAACACTTTGTAGTTGCCGGGGATAGCCATAATTTCGCGCAAGTCCGCCTCGGCCTTTTGCGCGATGGACATAAATTCCTTGCCGCGATGACTCATTTCCATCACCGACATGCCCGAGCCTTTCCAGTCCAACATCTCGGCTTGTGCTTGTTTCAACACTTCCTCGGGGATCGCTGCCGGCCCCGCACTAAAATTGTAGATTCTTGCCATTTATCCAACTCCTTCTATAAAAATCTGTAAATAAGAGCAGTGCGCACCTACTTTTCTACTCTGGTCCGTCTTGCTCTGGTTCTTGTTCTTCGCTTTCTTCAGATTCCTGTTCCTCGATCCGTTCTACACCGACCAGTTTCTCACCACCGCTCAATCCGATCAACCGGACGCCTTGGGTGTTACGCCCTTGCACTGAGATTTCCGCCACCCGTGTGCGAACCAAAGTGCCGCCATCGGTGATTAACATGATTTCATTGTCGTCTTTGACCAGGGTCGCGCCGATCACATCGCCGTTGCGCTCGCTGACCTGAATGGATACAACGCCTTGCCCGCCTCGGCCATGAGCAGGATATTGAGAAACATCGGTGCGCTTGCCATAACCGTTCTCTGTGGCGGTAAGTACGGTACCTTCATCAACAATGATCAGTGAAATGACTTTTTGATCGTCCTGGATTTTAACACCGCGCACCCCACCGGCGGTGCGCCCCATGGCGCGAACATGCTCTTCGTTAAACCGAATCGCTTTGCCGGCGGAGGTAAACAACATCACGTCTTTGCTGCCGTCGGTAATATCCACCCCGATGAGCCTATCGTTCTCGCGCAATTCAATGGCACGTATGCCATTGGCACGGGGACGGGAAAATTCGATGAGGGGGGTCTTTTTCACGGTACCGGTGGCGGTGGCGAAAAAGATAAATTCATCTTTGGCATAATCGCGGATCGGCAAAATGGCGTTAATGCGCTCTTCCGGCTCCAGGGGCAATAAATTAACAATGGGCTTGCCGCGCGCCATACGCCCGGCTTGGGGTAGTTCGTAGACTTTCTTCCAATACACTTTGCCGAAACTGCTGAAACACAAAATCGTGTCGTGAGTATTGGCGATGAACAGCTTGTCGACAAAATCTTCATCTTTTATGGTGGTCGCTGATTTGCCTCGGCCGCCGCGGCGCTGGGCGCGATAATCGCTCAAGGGTTGGCATTTGGCATAGCCTTCGTGCGACAAAGTTACCACCACGTCTTCTTCGCTGATCAAATCCTCGATATTCAAATCCGATTGCGACATTTGAATTTCAGTGCGTCGTTTGTCACCGTATTGCTCGCGCATTTCCAAGAGTTCTTCCTTGATCACCCGCATCAACCGGTCGGGGTCTTGCAAGATTTCGATCAAATCCCGGATCTTTTCCAATAAATCTTTGTATTCCTCGAATATCTTGTCTTGTTCCA
>JASFLF010000330.1:0-4873 GCA_050118235.1 Gammaproteobacteria bacterium
TCCCCTCGGCCAGGCATTTCAATTTCGCAGTTTTAAATACGCGGAAGGCTGTGAGCGCGTCGGACAACCGACGGCAGAATACAGTTGGTATACGGGGTACGTATGGCAGTTTGCCCACTGTGCACGTTGTAAGACCCAAATTGGGTGGTATTTTATCGGGACAGAATCTTTTTATGGGCTAATTAATCAGCAAATCGTCTCCTGTTCCGAGGAAAAGCAGTAAAGCGGCGGTCTAATACGGCGGGGGCTTTTTGCATGGAGCTATGTTAGACTTTGTCTACTTTTGATGGATGTAAAACCTCATTCATTGCAATAAAATCCTTTCAGGCAGGTGGCATGACCCATTTCAATGAAGAAACCCGTATCGAATTAGCCCGTTTAGTTATGACGTTATTAGACAATTGGGGACTGTCGAATGCGGAAAAACACAGTATTCTCAATTTCCCCGATTCATCCCGCATACGATCCATGCGGCAATACTATAACGGTAAACCGCTACCCGATAGTACTGATGTGCTGCAACGGGTTGAGCATTTGGTGGGGATAGCGGATGCATTGCGCACTAGCTACCCGTTAAACGAGCGCATGCCGGCATTCTGGTTAAACAAATCCAACAAGTTGTTCGGTAACCGAACGCCATTGAATTGTATGTTACAAGATGGTTTGGATGGGATCGTCGCAGTGCGGGTGCATTTAGATTGTGCTTATGACTGGGAAATTAGCGATAAAATACTATAGTTACGCATCCAGGCCGTTTTCGGTGTGACTCCTAGTTCGAATCGACGGCGGGTGAATTGGGCCAAGATGGGATCAGGCTGCGCACTTACCTACCCACCAGAGCGATATACATCCCTACACAGAAGATTTTTTAACGGATCGTCCGGAAAATACGGTACAATTTTGGCGTCGATAAAAGAGTTCGACGACTTGTTTTTCTGAGTCGCTATGCGCTATGTATTTACCAACAATTGATGCGGGCCATTCTCCATGATAAAAAACGTGGTTTATTATTCAATTTTATTTGCTGTAGTGGGGGTCGTAAATGCCAATGGAACAGCTTCTCTCAGTGCTGAGGACATAGCGCAAAAATCAATACAGGATTTGCGTTCACTGCAATCCGACCTAAAAACCGCGATTAGCATGGAAATCGGCCAAGCCAAGTGCTCGGAAGACACGCAGTGCAAAGCGCTGGCCATCGGTGCCAATCCTTGTGGTGGTCCCGAGAGTTACCAGGCATACTCCATTTTAAATGCTAATCTCGAGCATTTAAACGAATTGGCCGGGCAATACAAACTGGTTCGAAAAACATTGCACGCAAAAACCGGCACTGTGGGGGCTTGTGTTGTCATACCCGAGCCTGCGGTACAATGCAAAAATCAACAATGTGTTACCATACAAAAGTCGAACGTATTGGTATTTTAATCGCAATAAAATAACAAACTGAATTTTTAAATGGTCGTTGGTTTTTATGCTGGAAGTAAAACTGTTGCTGCTGATCGGCATCGCTAATGGCACGCCGGTTGTCGTAAAAAAACTTCTGGGTGACCTTTGGGCGTATCCTTTAGACGGCAACCGAACTTTTCTTGACCAAAGACCTGTTTTCGGGCCTTCCAAAACCATCCGCGGTATTGCGTTTTCAGGACTATTTACCGCCATTTTCGCCCCCATGTTTGCCATACCCTGGGTTTACGGATTGATTATTGCCGCAACCGCCATGGCAGGTGATTTGTTTTCCAGTTTTATCAAACGGCGCTGCGGCAAGCCATCCAGCAGCATGGCATTGGGAATTGACCAGATTCCCGAATCGTTGTTGCCTATGATTGCGGCGCACTATGTATTGGATGTTTCCTGGTTCGGAGTGTTTGTGGTGGTCGTGTTGTTTTTTGTGTTAGAGCTCGTAGTGTCGAAAATTCTTTATAAATTTAATATCAGAAACGAACCGTATTAGTTTGAGTTAACTCTTACACCGTAATGTATGGATGGTAATTTCGGGCGGGCAGTTGAGCCTGACATTCACAATGGAGGTGCCCGCACCGGCGGAGGTATAGCCGACCATATTGTGATATTTCCACGAACCTGAACCCATATAACGGGGACATTTTGAATCCAATGTCAACGGTATACCTCCCGGCAGACAGATTTGCCCTCCATGGGTATGGCCGCAGAACATGATGTCAAAATCGGCGTGCGCCGCTTGTTTATAGATTTCTGGTGTATGCGACAGCAATATGGATGTTTCCAAGTGAGGAATGCCTTGGGCGGCCTTGTGAATGTTGTCGACGCGGAAATAGTGGGCATCGTCGATGCCCGCTAAATGAATCTTGGCGTTATCGCGTTCAATGGTGATGGCTTCGTTGAGCAGCATTTGGATGCCCAATAATTCCAGGCCGGGCAGTAATCGGATGCTGTCATGGTTGCCCAAAATGCCGTACACCGGATCCTTCAATTGACGGCGCAATATTTTCATGCCCTCCATGGTGCCGTTGATATCGCCGAATGTGAGCGCCCGATAATCACCGGTCAAAACACAAATGTCATACTCCAAATATTGAACCCGGTTCGCCAATTCATAAGTGACGTCCGGGTTCATATCCACGTGCAGATCACTGAGGTGCAGAATTCGAAATCCATCGAATTCCTTAGGCAAATTGCCTAATGGAATGTCGTGATGTTTGAGCTGAAATTTAAAGGTGTTTTTCTGACCGCGCCAATACAGGCCGGAAAGTTTCAAGCAATACCTAAGGAATGCATAACCGGAATACCAGTTTTCCGGATGGAAAAAATTGATTCCGCCTCCGAAGACTTTCGGCTCTGAAGCCGTTTCGATACCGAGGCGCTGCCTGGCATACAACCGGCCCAAACGTTGTTCGAGAAAGGCTAGAATTTCATTGTCCATCTGATAAGCGGAAGAAGTTTTTGTAGAGTTGGTGAAGGTGCTTTCAATTTTATGGCGTATCGCGCCGGCGATGCTATAGATGTTGATTGACGACATACGTATTTTACCTTGCCTGATTTTGGTGCGCCGGAGAGATTATACTATAGAACGTGTGCAATAATAATGCATGGCGCATTCTGTAAAGACCTTAAAATCCAGTGATACGGTGCCTTACGGGCAATTGGTTCAAATTGTGTATAGATCGGGAAAAAGGTAATAATAGTCCATCTTAATCCTTTTGCTTATAAAAAACGGGTAAACAAAAATGTTGAACAGTACTCTGGCCATTGTTCTAGCGGGGGGAACCGGCACACGCTTGCATCCATTGACAAGAGACCGGGCCAAGCCTGCCGTACCTTTCGGGGGTAAATACCGCATTATTGATTTTACGCTGACTAACTGCCTGCACTCCGGTCTGCGGCGGATTCTGGTATTGACTCAGTATAAATCCCATTCTTTGCACAAACATTTACGGGACGGTTGGTCCATATTCAATCCGGAATTGGGTGAATATATTACCAGCGTGCCGCCGCAAATGAGAACCGGGGAGAGCTGGTACGGCGGCACCGCAGATGCCTTGTATCAAAATCTGTATCTCATCGAACGCAGCGGGGCGAAATGGGTCGTGATATTGGCCGGCGACCATATCTACCGCATGGATTATGCCCCGATGATTGATTTCCATAAACAGTCCGGTGCCGATCTTACGGTGGCGTGTATGGAAGTCAGCCTGGAAGAAGCCAAAAGTTTTGGGGTAATGTCACTCAATGAACAAGCACGCATTGTCGACTTTCATGAAAAACCGGCTCAACCGAACTCCGTCCCCGGAGATCCGGAGCATGCGTTGGCCTCGATGGGTGTATATGTGTTTTCCACCGAGCATCTGATTGCCGCACTAACAAACGATCATGAGCGTCAGAATTCCAAACACGATTTCGGCAAAGATATTATTCCCAGCATGATCGAATCGCAGAACGTATTTGCCTATCAGTTTGGCGGCGATGCCGGGCGGGTATCGCCGGACCGCTACTGGCGCGACGTGGGCACCATCGACAGTTATTACACAGCCAATATGGATCTGTTAAAACCGGTGCCGCCATTGAATTTGTATCAACAGGACTGGCCGGTGCGCACCTATTCAGGCCAACATCCGCCGGCCCGCACTGCGCCTGGTAGCTATGGTGCCGAAGGTATTTCCATCAACTCCATTTCCTCCAGTGGTACGGTCATTACCGGGGGCAGCGTGCAAAATTCTATATTGTTTAATAATGTGTTTGTGGATGAAGAGTCCGTAGTGGAGGGCTCGCTGCTGTTTGAAGGCGTTAGGGTTGGAAAAGGTTGCCGACTTACTAACTGTATTGTGGATAAAAATGTCATCATCCCGGATCGCGAGCGGATCGGTTATGAGATGGAAAAAGATCGCAAGCGGTTTACGGTGTCGGAAAAAGGTATTGTCGTCGTGCCCAAGGGATATAAGTTTTAGAAGCTATTGTAATCAGTATTGAATGAAATACACTTGCCGCGTTACAATCCTTTGATGTAACTGAGTTAGAAAGTAAGTTCAATCCAAATATTGGTGTGTCACGCGCGATGGTGTATGGGAGGTACTATGGTAGGCCCTTTTGCTCCAGCCGGTTTTTGCACAAGGTATGCACGGTAGCACCTGTAGCATGAAAATTCAAAAATCACATAAAAAATAAGCTCCGATCAAAAAGTATACATCCGTGAACCCGTAGGTGTTAGTTGGAATTGCGAATCCGCCGGTTTGATCAACGCGATCACGTTGCTAATTCAAAGGCGTTGCCCAAGGGCGCAACCCGGATGCTCCCATCAATGAAATAACACCAGGTGACGGAAGTATGTCGGTACCGGCGCCGCGACCAGCGCAGCTATTGGGTCCACTGCCAACGCACAGTGGGTACGACAACTTTCACCAGT
>JASFLF010000331.1:0-4849 GCA_050118235.1 Gammaproteobacteria bacterium
GCAACTCCGGGTGTTGTGCCAGGATCAAAAAGATTTCCAGCAGCGCAAATGGGTAGCGTTTGAAAATGCCCGGATGGGTGACCTCGATAAATCCATAGTGTTCTTGAAAGCGGCGGTTGATTTGGTTAATTTTATTTCTATCACCGTCAAATAGAATGACTTCATCAAATAGCTGTAAGAGCATTTCGTTCAAGCGATTGAGTTCCATGACGGCGTGGTAATAGTCGCGCATGAAGTGCTCCACCGCTAAGCGGTGTTCACTGTCCCGATAGCCGAATTTCGTCGCTAAGGTACGCTGGTGATCGAACAATAAGCGATCTTCTTTGCGTTTGGCAATAATGTGCAAGCCGAAGCGGATTTTCCACAAGAACACCTGACTTTTTTCCAGGATCTCGTATTCGTGTTCGGTAATAAATCCGTGTTCCACTAAATCGTGGAAGGTATCGGCGTTGAAGTGACGCTTGGCTACCCAGCCAATGGTCTGGATGTCGCGCAGACCGCCCGGATTTTCTTTGATGTTGGGTTCCAGGTTATAAGAAGTATCGCCAAAGCGGTGGTGGCGCGCGATTTGTTCTTCCAATTTGGCTTGAAAAAACTCCCGGCCGGGCCAGATCTGCTCCGGTCCGGTTTGTGATTGCATTTCATCAAACAAGCCCGGCGAGCCGGCGATTAAGCGCGATTCCAATAAGTTGGTGGCAATGGTGATGTCTCTTTCCGCGTGTTCCACGCATTCACTCAAGGAGCGCACGCTGTGTCCGACATCCAGCCCAATATCCCATAAGAACAACACAAACTTCTCTATAGCCTCGTTGTATTGTTTGGTGTCTGCATCCGTTAACAAAATTAGCAGATCGATGTCCGAGGCGGGGTGCAATTCACCTCGTCCATAACCCCCTACGGCAACTAAGGCGATGTTGTGTTCGTCGCCACTGATAAAATGCTTCCAGGCTTTATTCAGTAACCGATCGATCAACCAGGCGCGCTGTTTGACCAGTTCGATCACGGGATAATCCCGCCAAAAGCGGTCTGCTAACACATCGTGTGCGGTGGCGATCGCATTTTTAAAATGGGAAATGAGTTTGGCGGAACCGGCGAATTCTTGTTCGAAGCTGGGCCAATCACACAGTTCATAATCTGTCGAATACATTTTTACGGCTAATCCAGGGGCGTCGATTAGGGGGCTTAGATTTCATCACCTGGCAGAATCGTCAGAACTTCAAAGCCGGTATCAGTGACCAAAATAGTGTGTTCCCATTGCGCCGAGAGGCTACGGTCCTTGGTAATGACAGTCCAGCCGTCAGGTAATAGTTTTACATTGCGTTTACCGGCGTTGATCATGGGTTCGATGGTAAACGTCATCCCGGTTTCCAGGATAACGCCAGTACCGGGTTTGCCATAATGCAGCACTTGAGGTTCTTCGTGAAATTTTTTGCCGATGCCATGGCCGCAGTATTCACGCACCACCGAACAGTTATTGGTTTCGGCGTGTTTTTGTATGGCATAGCCAATATCGCCCAGCCTGGCGCCGGGTTTGACCATTTCAATCCCCAGTTTCATGCATTCGTGGCTGATGCGGGTGATGCGGGCGGCAAGAATGCTGGGCGTGCCCACAAAAAACATTTTACTGGTATCGCCATGGAATCCATCTTTGATGACCGTAATATCGATGTTGACGATATCACCGTCTTTTAATCGCTTATCACTGGGAATGCCGTGGCACACCTGATGATTGACGCTGGTGCAGATGGATTTGGGAAAACCGTTGTAATTCAACGGGGCGGGGATGGCGTGCTGCTCGTTGACAATGTAATCGTGGCAAATTTTGTCAAGTTCGTCAGTGGTAATGCCTGCCTTGACATGGGGTTTTATCATATGCAGTACTTCGGCCGCCAGGCGACCGGCCACGCGCATTTTTTCGATTTCTTCAGGTGTTTTTATGTGAATAGCCATATATAATTTAGCGTTTCTGCAGGAATAGTCGTAATATTTCTAGGTTTGATTGTTGTCAAAAG
Source organism: Gammaproteobacteria bacterium (assembly GCA_050118235.1). Taxonomy (GTDB): domain Bacteria; phylum Pseudomonadota; class Gammaproteobacteria; order SZUA-152; family SZUA-152; genus JAJDNG01. The sequence continues at coordinate 2,013 of JASFLF010000331.1, forward strand.
TTATTTATGGTATAAAGCCCGCGCCAAGATAGCAATCTAGTTTGTGCATTCTTTGCATTAGAACTTTAAAATTGGAAATTTGAACGGGAAATTGTATTCGGCAACGCCGAAGCCATTTTCCAAACAAATGTGAATCTAAATCCACACATGGGCCGGCACATATGTCGGGGTGCCTGTTATCAGGTTGATATATGGGGTCCATGGAGGTTTAACCCAACTATTGGAGTATTTGTATGTCTAACGTTACCATGCGTCAAATGCTGGAGGCCGGCGTTCATTTCGGTCACCAGGCCCGTTACTGGAATCCCAAAATGGCTCCTTTTATTTTCGGGGAGCGCAACAAAATCCACATCATTAATCTGGAAAAATCCCTACCCGCCTTTTTAGACGCGGCTAATTTTCTTGGAAAAATCACCGCTGCCAAAGGTAAAGTTATGTTTGTGGGCACCAAAAGATCAGCCCGCGAAATCATCAAAGAGCAAGCGAGCGAATGTGGCATGCCTTATGTCAATCACCGCTGGTTAGGGGGGATGCTCACCAATTTCAAAACCGTCCGTCAGTCCATCAAACGTTTAAAAGACCTGGAAACCATGGCGGCCGATGGCAGTTTCGCCAAAGTGAACAAGAAAGAAGCCCTGGAATTGACCCGCGAAATGGAAAAATTAGAGCGCAGCTTGGGCGGAATTAAGAACATGACCGGATTACCGGACGCCTTATTCGTTATCGACGTGGGGCACGAAAAGATCGCCGTCAGTGAAGCGAAAAAACTGGGTATTCCCGTGGTTGGGGTGGTTGACACCAACAACAGTCCCGAGAACATTGATTACGTCATACCAGGTAACGATGATGCCATGCGTGCTATTCGCTTATATGTTCAAAGTATCTCAGAAGCGATCCTGGTCAGCAAACCGGCGCCGATTCAATTTGGCGGTTCAGAGGAAGGCTTTATAGAAGTGGACGAAAGCGGCGAAATCATCGCCGGATCAGCCGAATCGGAATCAGCCACGTCACCTGCCAAGAAAAAAGCCGCCAAGAAAAAAGCGGTAGTGAAGAAAAAAGCGGTGAAAAAAGCGGTAAAAGCTGAAGAGCCGGAAGCCGCAGAATCTGCGGACACTGCGGACACTGCCGAAGAACAACCAGCCACTGGCGAGTCGAAAGAATAACAACCTCGTAAGCCCGGCACACGCCGTTATGGGGTTTGCATTATAAGGGGGCTGTGCCCCCTTTTTCGAAATCAAGAAACCGATACCAGATAAACAGACTGAGGAAGGAATAAAGTTATGGCAATTTCAGCTGCATTGGTCAAAGAACTACGCGAGCGTACCTCCGCAGGTATGATGGAATGCAAAAAAGCCTTGGTGGAAACCGATGGTGATATCGAAGCCGCCGTCGAATATTTACGTAAAGCCGGCATGGCGAAAGCGGATAAAAAAGCCGATCGCACTGCCGCTGAAGGACTCATCGTGATCGAAACCAGTGGTGATGCCAAGAAGGCCGCCATGGTGGAGGTCAATTGCGAAACCGATTTCGTCGCCAAAGACGACAATTTCCAAAAATTCGCCAAAGAAGTCGCTTCTATTGTATTAACCCATACACCGGCCGACCTGGATGCGTTGTTGGGCACTAAGATGCAAACCGGTGACAGCGTCCAAGACAGCATTAAGGGATTGATTGCAAAAATCGGCGAAAACATGTCGGTGCGCCGGTTTGTCCTTGTGGAAAGTTCCGCAGGCACTATTGGCAGCTATTCACACGGCAGCCGAATCGGAGTGCTAGTGAATATGGAAGGTGGCGATGGCGAGTTGGCCAAAGACATTGCCATGCACGTTGCGGCGTCCAAGCCCGAGTGTGTTTCCGCCGAACAAGTGCCGGCGGAATTAATCGACAAGGAAAAAGAAATTTTCTCCGCCCAAGCCGCGGAAAGTGGTAAACCGGCCGACATTATCGAAAAAATGGTCTCTGGCCGTATCAATAAATATCTCAAAGAAATCACCTTGCTGGGCCAACCGTTTGTAAAAGACCCGGATACCACTATAGAAAAATTGTTGAAAAGTAAAAACGCAACCGTTGTCGCTTTCAACCGTTTCGAAGTTGGCGAAGGCATAGAGAAAAAACAAGAAAATTTCGCCGATGAAGTCATGGCGCAAGTCAAAGGCAGTTAACTCCGCAAACGATCCATATCGATTGGCGGAAAAGACAAAGCTAACCCGGGTGTTACCCGCCCGGGTTGCCTGTCACTGCATTAGTCTGTGCCACGGTATTACGATACGATACTACGACAAGGTACAGTGATTAAGATATAACGATTTAGAACCGGAAAGGCAAAACAGGAAACACAACCATGGCCGAGCAAAGCGCACAACCCAGATATCAGAGAGTGTTGTTGAAATTGAGCGGCGAGGCCTTAATGGGCGGCGCTGAATTTGGTATTGATCCACCCATTATCGAACGGGTAGCGGCAGAAGTTAAAGAAATGGTGGACGCCGGTATTGAAGTGGCTATCGTGATCGGTGGTGGCAACATATTTCGCGGCGTGAGTTTATCGGCCAGCGGTATGGACAGAGCCACCGGGGACTACATGGGTATGTTGGCCACCGTGATTAACGCCTTAGCCATACAAGATGGGTTGGAACGCCAGGGGTTGACGGTGCGGGTCATGTCCGCATTGCAAATCAACCAAGTTGCCGAAGGCTACATCCGCCGTCGGGCGATGCGCCATTTGGAGAAAGGCCGCGTAGTGATTTTCGCCGCCGGTACCGGCAGTCCGTTTTTCACTACGGATACGGCCGCGAGCCTGCGCGGTATCGAAATCGGTGCGGACATCGTATTAAAAGCGA
>JASFLF010000332.1:0-4847 GCA_050118235.1 Gammaproteobacteria bacterium
TTCATTACCTCCATCCGATAAATTCGGCAGATGAGGGGATGCGGCCAGCCCCACGGATGTTACTAACTAACAAAGCACCTAAGGCCCACAAAGTGTTTTAGAGTATTAAAAATTTTCATTGAAATATCTCCTTTATTTGAGGCTGTCTTTGAGAAAAAAGCCAGTTGCGCCTGATTCTATGCAATTCAATACTTGTTGTTCATCTTCATGAACGGTGGTTACCATAATGCTTACAGTTTGATAAGTATTTACGACAAAGAAAAGAAGGTCTACAGTGTTCATGTCGGGCAAATCGAGATCATCCAATAGTACGTCCGGTTTCCCGAGAGCGAGGGTTTTCCGCGCAGACGTGGGCTGCTGCAAACAATTCAAAGTCAGGGTGGTCTCTAATAATGCCGCACAAACGATTTAGGTATAAACACTAAGAGATACCGAGTTTTCTTTAGATGCAAGTATTATTAAATTCTAAGTAATATAATATGACATTGATGATAGACTGATTGTGCGCACAACATACAAATGGCCCCTTTCGGAAAGAAGCAACATTCCTTCATTATGGCGTGGGCGACCTGGGTGGAACGATTTTCTTCAAGTAGCTGTACACTATATGCGCTATGGCTTCTATACTATGAGATGTCGGGTGAACTCTGGGTTCGTATTTGCTGAGACTATTGTTCGTCGTGGAAGATCGCCCGTTCTGTTGTGCTGGATACTACAATATACTTCCCTGGAAATATGAGAAAGGAGACAACTATGTTCTTGGATGTTCATTTACTCTTTTTTAGGAAATCTATTATTTCGGTGGTATTGTTCAATATGTGCGCAGTGGTCGGAGTGGAAGTTCAGGCCAGTAACGATAATGTCTCATGGTCCAATGATGTGAGACGCGATGCTAAATTTTGGATCGGTGATAGCGGACCGGCTGGACCGATATTTACCGGTCCTCACCAATATCCATTCATCTGTACCACCAATGAGAACGGTCTTGGTCAACCTTTGGTGGACAACCTAATAGGTATCGGCAACGCCGTTTTTCCGGAAGTAAATGGTGTGCCGGATTTCACTGCGGATCCAGTGGGTTACAGTCGCCTTTGCAGCATAGCGACACGTGTGGACTACTTTTACTATAGTACTACGTATGACAATTTTTTACCGCTTGCCGACCCTGGTAATGTGCCATCTGATGCGAAGCAAATTGTCGTCGATGATGAGGCAGTAAACTTCGTCGTACGGTTGGAGCGCGGCACCATCAATCGCTTCATTTATGGGATTGCCATGTTGGCGCCGTATCGGGAATCACTACATAGCCCGAAGGCTCTTAACAACGATGCCTGGAACGGTAAACTGGTTTACAAGTTCGAAGGTGGTATCGGTATTGGCCATCAACAAGGCAGCTTTAGCTTTGGCACTAGCCAAGCGTTGCATTATGAATCCCTTAAACGCGGCTACGCGGTCGCATATTCAACCGGAACTAAAACCGGTACCCACTATAATCTAAATTTGGTGGAAGAGACAGCCTTGATGGTCAAAGCGCATTTCAGGGCGACTTACGGTAAGCCAAGATACACCGTTGGAATCGGTGGTTCGGGAGGCGGTATTGCGCAATATGTCATCGGTCAAAACAATCCCCAGGTGATCGATGCGGCCATTGCGCAGTTGGCTTATCCCGACATGATAACCCAGACCACTCATGTCGCGGATTGCGAACTGCTGGAACGCTATTTCGACTTTGAATACACGCTTAATCATGCGTCACGTTGGGAGAACTGGTTGGATCGTGGATTAATCGAAGGTCTTAGCACCAACCTGACCGCCATAGTCGATCCTTGGAGTTCTAGTCCCTATGCGCCAATGCCGGGCTCCAGTGAATGCATTAACGGATGGCGTGGTACGGCCCAATCGGTGATGAATCCAGCCTGGACGGATCAGCGTTATTTTGAAGCCTTATCTCTGTACCGTTACCCGCCGGAAGTGATCGCTGGAATAAAGTGGACCCACTGGAATGACCTGGGCAATATTTATCCCCAGGACGAAAACGGATTCGCGCCCAATAGCATTGACAACGTTGGAGTGCAATATGGTTTACGCCCTTTGCGGACAGGGGTCATAACGCCGCAAGAGTTTTTGGATCTCAACGCCTGCGTTGGCGGTTGGAAGTCACCACAAGAAATGGTTCTCGGCGATTATCCCTGGGACCCTAATTCCAGCACACTCGACCCTTGGGATCAACGCAATATGAATCTAAGTCCGTCGTGTAAAGACGGCGTGCCTGCGCCCCGCACACAAGGCAGCGTTGCCGCTATGAATGCCGCATATACCTCGGGGCATGTGTTTCAGGGGCAACTGGACATTCCGGTATTCGATATTCGGTTCTACCTGGATCCCATTTTAGATATGCACCATAGCCAGGCATCGTTCGCTTCGCGCGCGCGTATGATTGAGGCCAAGGGTCATGCGGATAATCAGGTGATCTGGTTTGTTGGCTGCGATCTTGATCCGGTCAATTTAAACGAGCAGTGCATTTATGATCCAACCGGGGATGTGTTGGAAATCCTCGACGACTGGATGGCTAAACTTAGGGGCAAATCTGCACAGCAGGTTGTAAAGGATAAGCCGGCGGCGGCAGTGGATACCTGTTTCAACGAAGACGGTACTGTATTCTATTCAGGGCCGGACGCCTGGGATGGAATCGTCAATGACAAACCCAAGGGACCGTGCACCATGGCATTTCCGATTTATTCCACATCCCGCATTCAAGCCGGGGGCGATATAAAAGGGGACATCTTCAAATGTGCCTTGAAACCCGTGAAAAAAGCACTGACCGATGGTACATACGGCGGCGTTGAATTTACGGAGGATCAACGACAACGCTTAAAAGCGATCTTTCCTAGCGGTGTGTGCGACTATAGTCGGGCGGATGTCGGAAAACCACCAGCGCGGATATCACCAATATAAAGAACCGCACTACCGACAAAGTAAGTGATCAAGTTTCTTGGTTTGAAGTAGCAGTCTCAATTCTTTTTAACTTTTCAAGGAAGTGTTTATTTCTGCTTCCTTGAAAAGTGATTATATCTCCTGTTTGGAGCGACTAGCCGTCCCTACTTGGTTTTAGTACATACTTATTACCCCTTGAATTGCCTCGCTTTTTTGATATTGGCTGATCTATGAAATGACGGGGCGGGAAAAATCCATTTTCGCTCCGAATTTTTCTAATGTTTCCGCGTTTTTCACTGGTAAACCTATAGGCACCCAGCACAATTGGATTCGTTGCTAGCGCTTGATAAAACTTCGCAGTTACAAATATAAAGAACAGATAGTACGTATTTCTGGGCTATATGTAAAAGAATCTACCCATTAAGTATGTCTACTCCCCGGCCGTTATAGATAAACGGGAACGTGTCAATTTAGGTTTTCTCTGTGATTTTCAGCGTTACTGAATTTCCTTATGCAAGGCGCTCTCATCCTAAGTGACAATATCTTACAACTTTACTCAACATTTGTAATGATTCTAATAATCAATTAGTTGCTGACTTTGGCGTGAAAATATTAGGTATAAATTTTTCCTCGCTGCGATATCGGATAACGATAATGCTGGTGATTCTTTCTGCCTTTGTGGTCGGGTATATATTGTGGGAAACCCTGTCATTCAATGCAGACCAAATGCGAAATCAGCTTAATGAGACAGACAACGTTACCGTCAACCTGCTCGCTGACTTGGCGAGAATTTCCCTGTTCTCTTTCGAATATGATTCCATACAAACCCACGTTACTCGAATTAGCGAAGATCCTCGTGTAAGAGCGATCTATATCGCCGACGAAGACCGGGTTATTGTAGCCAGTAACCGAATGGATATGTTGGGCGAACCACTGCCCGAACTTACCGATAGCAGTACTGAGTATTGGATTACTCGGGACTTGGGTAATCAAGGCTCGGTGGGTGTCCAGTTTTCCAATGATAAGCAGCGCGCCATTATCAGCCAAACCAGAGCGCTGGGATTAAAAATCGGCTTCATCGGTATGGCTATAATAGCTTTCGTTGGCATAATGCTTGGACGGATGTTGACAAAACGGCTTTCGACATTAACGAATGTTGTTAGGGAATATAATGTTGAAAACGAAGATATTACTATAGACAAAGATTTATTGCAGAGCAAGGATGAAGTCGGGGAATTGGCGCGAACATTTGAAGCAATGCATTTACACATTGTCGATAACATAGAAAGGATCAAGGCGGAAACGGAGGAGCGTATCAAAGCACAATCGGCTAACCAAATTAAAAGTAACTTCATGGCGAACATGAGTCATGAGCTACGAACGCCCATGAATGCAATCATAGGGTATTGCGAACTACTCATGGAAATCTATGAAGGCAAAGACACGGAAACAGTGGACGATCTATCGAAAATCCATGTGTCCGCGAAACATTTATTAAAGCTGATAGACGATATTTTGGATCTGTCTAAGATTGAAGCCGGCAAAATTGAGCTTGACTATTCTTATATTAGTTTGAAAGACATCCTGGCGGAAGTATCAAAAACCATTTATCCGAAACTTAAAGAACAAAAAAATGAATTAATAGTAAATATTGATCCGGAAATTGTGCCTGACTATTTTGATGAGGTTAAATTAAAACAAGTGTTGCTGAATTTGGTAAGCAATGCATGCAAATTCACACATTCGGGCGCGATCAGCATTGACGCTTACTTACGGAAAGAGTCAGATGCACACTATTATATTATCGATGTCCGCGACAGCGGCATAGGTATGACAGAAAAGCAGTGTGCTGAGGTATTTAAGCCCTATACGCAAGCCGATTCATCGACCACTAAAAAATATGGTGGCACCGG
>JASFLF010000333.1:0-4838 GCA_050118235.1 Gammaproteobacteria bacterium
ATGAGAAGTTCGAGAACGCCGGTATCTCGATCTCTTTTCCACAGCGGGATTTGCATTTGGATACTACACGACCGCTTGAGATTCGCATGCTACAACCGGAAAGCCCGGTGCCACAATTCACCAGCTAAACTGGTTGTGCCCTGACTAAAAATTATATCTGTTAGGTTAATGTCGCCCCAGGGCGCACCGTAAGCATTAAAAAGAGTGCTGCGCACGCCAGGGTATTAACCGCGCAGCACAAGGATGGCCAATCCTTGGCCAGATTACAGGGGCTGTGATTTTGTTTCGGCGGTTTTGCTGCTGGCGTTGTTCTCCAGATCTTCGGTTTGAGGGGCTTGTCCTATCAGCCGCTGGTATTCGTCAATGCTAATGTAAGACCAGGCGGAATACGAGTCGAACAACTTTTGCAAAAACATCGCGTTCAATTCATGGCCGGGTTTGTGGGTGTAATAATGACCTAATATAGGTGCACCCGCTAATGACAAGTCCCCATAACAATCCAAGATTTTATGGCGGACGAACTCATCTTTGAAACGTAAACCTTCATCGTTCACTATGCGTTCACCATCCACCAAGATGGCGTTATTGAGGGAACCGCCCTGAATCAAGCCTGCTTTGTGTAATGTTGCCAGTTCATTGGCAAACCCAAAAGTGCGCGCCCGGGCAACACTTTTTACAAACGCTTCGTTTACCAGCTCAACGGATAACGTCTGTGCGCCCACCACCGGATTGTCGAAATCAATGGATACGGTAATACGTTGCACATTTGACGGCATCATGATGGCGAATTTGTCTTTGGTTCTAACTTCAATGGGCTGGTGAATCCATATGGCATGGCGGGTTATGTCTTGGGACACTGTACCAATGCGCTCGATCACCGATACGAATGGGGCGGCACTACCGTCCATGATAGGCACTTCGGGGCCGTCTAGTTCGACAAATGCGTTGTCGACTCCACAGCCTCTCAATGCCGCCAGTAAATGTTCGACCGTACTGACCGTGACACCGTGTTCATTGCCTAATACGGTGGACATTCTGGTTTCCACGATGTTATACCAGCGCGCCGGTATGAAGCCGGTACCGGCAGGTACGTCTTTGCGGTGAAAATGGATGCCTTGGCCGTCGCTCGCCGGACGCACAATCATGCTGACTTTTTTGCCAGTATGTAGGCCGATTCCGACATATGTTAAAGGTTGTTTTAATGTCCGTTGTGTGGTGGCGTTTTCGCCGTTTAAGCTTGTCATGGCTATACCCTTTGTTAAAGTATCCAATCCCAATTCCGGAATTTTTAATACTGCAAGTATTTTTCTTTTCCAGTCATTGCCTCTTTTCATAAAAAGATACAACCGAAATGAAATTTACGTATGTCCCAATGCGCCAAACACTTGTCTTTACCGGTTGTCAAAACGCGCCAATTTGTTGTCCCACCGCACACAGGGGGTTGCTAAAACGATCACTGACGTGTGGGGGGCGTAGGGATTAGCATCCACAAGAAAGTCCACGGTTAAGCGAGGTAGCGAATAAACAGAGCAGCGGATAGAGATGCGTAGAAAGTGTTGAACATTTACGTGCAAAGATCATCCCGGCCTGCAGAAGACTTATTTGTGAATATTCATCTCGTTACCCGGATAACCTTGTTTTGTTGCAGGATTTTATCGGAAAAATTTTGGTCTATACTGAAAAAAATACAGATTGCTTTGTGAATCTGATGTAAGTCATTCGAGGTACGCTTTCAAACAACGATTTTCCTGGATTAATTTCCGTGCACACACAAAGACAAGTCAATTCTGGATACCATCATGAGTAGAAGAACGATAAATTTGGACGACAACGTATACGACTATCTTCTTGATATATCGTTGCGAGACACCCCCGTGCAAAAAGCGCTAAGGGACGAAACCGACAATCTGGAATGGGCCAGGATGCAGATTTCGCCCGATCAAGCGCAGTTTATGGCGCTGCTGGTCAGGTTAATCAATGCCCGCAAAGCGATTGAGGTGGGAACATTTACGGGGTATAGCGCCTTATCTGTGGCGCAAGCCATGCCCGACGACGGTGTGGTTGTCGCTTGTGATATTAGTGAAGAATGGACCAGCATAGGTCGGCGCTTCTGGCAGCAGGCGGGTGTTGCGCACAAGATCGAATTACATGTGGCGCCGGCGGCGGAGACCTTGTCCAGCCTGATTGAAGACGGTCAAAGTGGCACGTATGATTTTGCATTTATCGATGCCGATAAGGTAAATCAGCTTACGTATTATGAACTGTGTATGCAATTAATCCACCCCGGGGGATTAATCGCCGTCGATAACGTTCTTTGGGGTGGGGATGTGGCTGACCCGGCCAATCACAATGAAGATACCGAGGCTATTCGCACATTTAATCAATTTATCTATCAGGATGCGCGCGTCGATATCAGCCTAGTGCCTATTGGCGACGGCCTTACGTTGGCGAGGAAAAAAGAGTAGAAGCGGAGCGTGGATTAGCAGAACAATAAAAAAGGAGGCATCATCAGATACCTCCTTTAACTTTTCTGGTTGCTTAGCTTTTTAGATTAGGTGCTTTCTGACCCGGAATGCGAAAAAAGCCAGTAGTAACATGATCAATAACAAAGAGGTGGAGCCTCCACCAGCGCTTTCACCAGTGTTATTTGCGGACGAATCCGTGGTGTCGTTTCCAGCGTCTGACTCGCCTTGCGCTGAACTCGAGGGCGAAACCTGCACAAAACTTGTTGACGCCGTCGCCCCAATAGCATCACGAACTTGAATAGACGTAATACCGGCACCTTGCGCCGTAAACAAACCGTTTGCGTCAATCCTGCCCGCCGCCGTATTGATGGATAACCAGGTATAAGGCGGTGTGCCGCCGGCGGCGGTAAACTGCAGTGTCTCGCCCACCACTAGCTGGGCGGTGGTCGGAGAAACGGACAAGCGTTGTGGCGTGGTTCCACCGAGGATGAAGATGTTGCCGGAACTGGCGGTAACGCCATTGTTATCGGTGACTGTGACCATTGTGCTACCGGCGGCGGTCGCGGTTAATACGCCGGTTGCGGAAATGGTCGCCACGAATGGATTGGACACTCGCCATATATAGGGCGAGGCTCCGCCGCTTGCCGTGAATTGCAAACCTTGCCCCACTTGCAGGTTGGCCGTTAACGGCGTGAGCCGCAGAGGGCTGCTGGCTGCAACAATGGATATTAAGCCACTTTGGTCAGTAGCACCATTGGCGTCCCGAACCGCAACCGAAAGCGTGCCTGTGGCCAATCCGGTCAATACGCCATTAGTGTTGATGCGGGCGATAAACGGATTGCTGATACCCCATTGGTATGGCGGTGTACCGCCGGTAACGGAGAACTGCAAGGTGGTACCGATGGCCACAGTGCCCGTATCCGGTGCGATGGTGACAGGATTGGATGGCGGAGGCGGTGGCGTATTGCCCGCTATAGTAATGGTTCCGCTAATGCCTTCAAGGCCGTCGGCATCGATGGCGCTAACCGTAACCGCACCGGCGCTGAGCCCGACGAGGAAGCCGGTGTTGCTGATGCTTGCTACGGAAGAATCGCTGACGCTCCAGGTATAGGGAAACCGGCCGCCGGTGGCGGTAAACTGCAAGTATTCTCCTGCGTTGATAGTAAGTGACTGTGGCGGAAATACTTGTATGTTTTTCACCTGCACCAATGCTTGAGCCAGATTGCCGCGTACGTCTCTCACTTGAACAAACGAAAAGCCTGTGCCCACGGCTGATAATAATCCGTTGGATTGCCCAATGGTTGCGACAAATGGATTGCTGCTACTCCACAGATAAGGCGGAAAACCACCGGACACAGTGAGCTGTAATTGTCCGCCAAGCTGCAGCAATACGTTGCCGGGCTGGATTTGCGGCGTACTGTTGCCGTTGACGGTAATGGTGCCGCTGATACCGCGGGCGCCGTCGGTATCGATGGCGGTCACGGTTACTGTGCCTCCGGCCAGGCCGGTTAGCAGTCCAGAGTTATCGATGGAGGCGATTTGGGTATTGCTCACTTCCCACGAATATGGCGGCACACCGCCGCTGGCGCTAAATTGCAAGGTTGCGCCGGGATTCAACGATGCGCTGCGCGGCTCAACCGAGATGTTGCGCACTTCGATGACTCCGGATACCCCCCAATCGCCATTGTTGTCCACGACGTTGACAGTGGTTGTGCCGGCGGCCAACGCGGTGAGCAATCCCGCATTGTTGATGGAAGCAACGCTAGGATCGGTGGAGGACCATGTGTAGGGCGCACTACCATTAGTTGTCGTGAACTGCACGGTTCCGCCGACGCTGATGACCGCATTGTCAGGGGCGATGCTCAGTGAGGCAAGTACGATATCAATATTACCGGTGGTGTCCGCTACACCATTGGCGTCAACCGCCGTGACGGTCGTAGTGCCCTCTTGTTGGGCTGTTAGCACACCATTGTTGTTAATGACGGCGGCGGTGGGATTGCTGGAACTCCAAGTGTATGGTGCTGTACCGCCGGTTGCCTGAAATTGCAGGTTTTGTCCGGGCGCGAGCCTGGCGGTGGCGGGAGTTACACTGGTCTGCGTCACCTCAACTGCGCCACTGGTTCCCGTCAAGCTGGCGCTGTCTGCTACGGTTATTGCGGTAACCCCTGCGGTTAGGCCTAAAAACAAGCCGTTGATATTGATACTGCCTATGCCGGGATCATCGACCGACCATGCGTAAGGGGGCGTGCCTCCTGCGGCGTTGAATTGCAGCGTAGCACCACGTGCCACTTGCGCAGAGGGAGGGGTGATTTGCAGCGTGCCTTGTAAAGAGTCCAGTGCCTTGAACGCATTCAAACGGCCCTTGGTAATGGT
>JASFLF010000334.1:0-4835 GCA_050118235.1 Gammaproteobacteria bacterium
CGATCAATTCGCTGGGTGAGCCGTAGTCCAAAATGTCACCGTGATCCATGATCACTAACTCATCGCACAAACGCTCGGCTTCTTCCATATAATGGGTGGTCAACAACGAGGTAACGCCTTGTTGCTTTAATTCCTCCAAACGCGACCAGATTACATGGCGGGCTTGTGGATCCAGGCCAGTGGTGGGTTCGTCCAATATGATCATTTGTGGATTATTGATGAGCGCCCTGGCTATGGTAAGGCGCCGCTTCATGCCGCCGGACAAGGTATCGGTTTTCGATTTGGAGCGCTCTTCGAGGGAAGCGAACTTTAACAAGCGGCCCATTTGCTGTTTATTGAATCGCCGGCCCAAACCAAAATAAGAAGCATACACTTGCAGATTTTCCGCAACGGTAAAATCGGGATCGAGATTGTCAGCTTGCGGCACCACACCAATGCGGGTGCGGATTTCCCGGGAATATTCCGGCACAGACAGTCCGAAAACACTGAGATCGCCGGCGGATTTGGGTGTTACCCCAAGAATCATGCGTAATGTAGTGGTTTTACCGGCGCCATTGGGGCCGAGAAAACCAAAACACTTTCCCTGAGATACGTTGAAATCAATGCCGTTGACGGCAGTATATTGGCCGTACTGTTTTTTCAAACCGGCAGCAACAACAATCTTGTTATCTGTGCTGCCTTGCTGTGCTCTCGGTGGGGTATTGTTATTCATCGCGTGACAAAAGCGATTTTTAACGTTTTGAGCTGCGTTTTCTCTGAGGTTTTTTCGGTGTGAGCGTAAACCAATCCGTTCCGGTTATCTCATGAAAATAATCCGCTTCTTCTTTGAGCAACTGCGACGTGGTTTTCAGCACTGCGGCGATTTCCACCCGCACACCTTCGGTTTTCAAATGCCTGACCAGTTCGATATAGTCGGAGTCACCGGACATGATGACGATGGTGTCCACTTTGCTGGCCAGTTGCATGGCTTTAATGGACAACGGGATATCCGCGCTTTTGTGACACGGGCGCACTGAACCGTGATAGTGTTGATACAGGCGCTCTTGAAGTTTTGCGGAAATATGCTTGCCTTCCCGAAAATACACCAAACGGTTCAATCCCCGATTATCCAACAGTTGTGGTATCAACGTATCGAAATTCAACATAGTCTGCTGGTCGTGGGTTTCTTCATGTATGCTGCGCTCGATATTGTTGCCATCGATTAAAATGGCCACAGACTGGCTGATTAATACATCTTCGGGTCTTTGGTTGGTCATAGTCTATCCTTTAGTAAAGTGTACACCAAATTATATATGCTGTCGGCTAAGCTGAGTATAGGTTAACAATCAAAAATCAAGTAAAATGCCATCTCCAAACAGTCACAAGGTTTTTGTCGGTGCCATATCGAAAAAGGGTCATGGTTCGCGATTCATGCATTCCTTCCACAAAATAATGTAGCGGATACAATCTAATGAACACATTGCTTATAGTTTCTTTTCTCGTCATCGTTTTTCTATTTATACAGTTGTTGCCGCACATTAAAGCTAGAGAAATCCAAGGCCGGCAAATACCGGATTTGAGCGATGTATTTACCGACAAGCAATGCCGGCAGCAACGGCTTTTGCTCTATTTCTGGAGTCCTAAGTGCAGTATGTGCCGCGGTATGACACCGGTTATTGATAAACTGGTGCAGGAGCGAGAAGATGTCATTTCCATCAACGCTGCGGAAAATGTCGATGTGGCCAGGCGTTTTAAAGTCATGGGTACGCCGACGTTGGTGCTGTTAAAAAACGGCAAAGTTGATAAAGTGCTATTAGGTGCTAAATCTGAAAAGACTATTAACGCACTGTTAAGTTAAGACGGACATTTAACAAACCTTAAGGATAACCAGTATGACGATCGATACCGCCGCGCTGTCCCAGCATATTAACGAATTTTGGGACACACACATAATACCCACCTTAACCGACTACATTGCCATACCTTGTTTGTCTATAGACTTCGATCCCCAATGGCAAGCACACGGCTATATGGATCAGGTGGAGAAATTGGCGATCGATTGGCTGCAACCTCATATAGAGCCGGAGTGGAAAATTCATCACCAACGCATTGCCGGTAAAACCCCGCTTATAATTGTTGAGGTGCCCGGTGATTCCGAACACACCATTATGTTGTACGGTCATCTGGATAAACAACCGGAAATGGAAGGCTGGTTTGACGGTTACGGGCCGTGGCAACCGGTTATTAACAATGACAAGCTCTATGGCCGTGGCGGGGCGGATGACGGGTATGCGTTGTTTGCCGCAATTGCGGCCATCAAAGCCATGCGTCAACAAAATTTGCCACACAGCCGCCTGGTGATATTGATCGAGTTTTCCGAAGAAAGCGGTTCGCCGGATTTGCCGCCGTATTTGGAAAAATATCAATCTATTATCGGCACTCCGGATCTGGTTATCGCCCTGGACTCGGGGGCCGGGGATTACGAACGGCTATGGTCCACCACTTCGTTACGGGGTATGCTGAGTTGTGTTGTTAGTGTGCAAGTGCTAAAAGAAGCCACTCACTCCGGGATTGCCAGCGGCGTAGTACCTTCTTCCATGCGGATTATGCGTCAGCTGCTGGATCGTCTGGAAAGTGCCGACACCGGAGAAATTCTATTACCGCAGTTGCATACCGACATTCCGCCCCAGCGTATGGAACAAGTGAGCGCAACAGCTGGTGTATTGGGCGATACTCTTCGTGAAGCTTTCAGTCTGATCGACGGCACGCAAACCGTCAGCAACGACCCGGTACAATTGCTGTTGAATAACACCTGGAAACCGACCCTGTGTGTAGTGGGGCAGGATGGCATGCCCAGCGTGCAAAAAGCCGGAAATGTACTGCGGGCCTATACCGCTTTGAAACTGGCGTTTCGCCTGCCACCGAATTTGGATTACACCATTGCGCAACAGGCCATCCATTCAACACTTACGGCCAATCCCCCATATAACGCCAGGGTGAGCGTGGAATTTGACCAGGGCGGCAACGGCTGGGACGCTCCCGCGCTAGCGCCATGGTTACAGCAAGCCAATAGCGAAGCCTCACAGGCGTTTTACGGTAAAGATGCGCAGTATTTCGGTCTAGGTGCCAGCATTCCGTTTATGGCCATGCTCGGTGAGCAATATCCCGATGCACAGTTTTTAATTACCGGGGTACTCGGGCCTAAAAGCAATGCTCATGGGCCTAATGAATTTCTGCACATTCCTTACGCAAAAAAACTGACCAACTGCGTTGCGTATATCCTGGCCCGCCAGTTTGAACTGACTTCATAAGAGCATGGGTTCAAATCTTTTCTCGATTGATCTGTATCATTGTTGCTATTGTAAACGGTGTATACATTCTTGTTAATTCAGTTGGTTAGTCAGCACAAGGAGGCTAGAAATGGCTAAGGTAAAACAAAGCAAAAAAGATGTTGCCATCACCGAAAAATCCGGAAAAGTACAGCGGGTAGAGCCGGCGAGAGCTTTGAGCCCGTTTGATGCGATGGAGCGAAGAATGGAACAGATGGAGCGAGCATTTGAGGATTTTTTTCCGATGCCATGGCGAAGAGGTTTTGGATTTCCATCATTGTGGGATAAGTCCCAATGGGCGGAAATGTGGATGCCGAAAGCGGATATAATAGATCGCGATAATGAAATCCTCGTACGCGCTGAGTTGCCGGGCGTTGAAAAAGACGATCTGGATTTGACAGTGACGGAAAATACTGTGACTTTGAAAGGTGAAACCAAGAAAGAAGAAAAAGAGGAAAAAGGCGATTATTATCGCAGTGAAACCAGCCGGGGTTCTTTTACACGAACATTTTCCTTACCCAGCGATGTAGACGGCAGCAAAGCCAAAGCGGAATTCAAAAACGGCGTGTTGGAATTGACCCTACCCAAAGTGGAAAAATCGAAGCGGCGTTCAATTAAGATTGATTAAAATCATCTCGCTCAAAAGGAAAAATGTGAAAGGCATAATCGTCAAGGACAAGAAAAAGACCACTAAAAAAGGCGGATGAAGAATCCGCCTTTTTTACTTCAGTCACAAGAGCTGTTATTGAAAAGCCACGCCTGGCTTACGGCCAATAGCTTTTAAGATAGCAGCCAGCGGACAAAAACCAGTGAAAGATGCTTGTAACATATTGGCACCCACAAACGCGGTTACCCACAACCAATTCACTGAATGCAATTGAGAAAGCGTTAAACTGCCCAAAATAACAAAACCCGCAAACGCCATTACTATTCTATCAATGTTCATTGTATTCACCTCTCCTCAGGTTCAAAATAACGACTATTATATTAGAAATCGGTTAAATACTAAAGTTCGTAAAGCGGAATTGTTGGTTTGTAACTTGTTGTAATTAAATGAAATATCGAATTATTGGGATTTTTGTTATCGAAATAGACTAATCTAAGTGGACGATTACCCCAAACACAGTAAAATCGACAAGTATTGTTAAATGAAACCCAATGCAACCTGGGACAGAGTGTGCATCCGCCACCCCGCCATTACTCTGCGAGACATTATTCTACAAAACATTATTTACAAAAGACTGGGCGTTATATGATGAATGTACAAAACGGTGTTTGGATATTTAGCATGGTTCTATTGGCAGGATGTCATTCAGTATCGCGGGACTCGACGTCATCGAATTTATTACTGACCCACCATGACCTGGTGGACAAAATATGGAATGTGAAGTCCAAACAATTCGTTGATAAACAGCAGCTACTTAGTGATATTGTCGATAACGAATATATTTTATTAGGGGAAACCCACGACAATCCTGTACACCACCGTTATCAAGCCTGGGTTATTGATCAATTGCATGCGCGGGG
>JASFLF010000335.1:0-4833 GCA_050118235.1 Gammaproteobacteria bacterium
AGCGTATTGCCGATGTTCAAAAAGCCATTGAGGAAGAGGATCGGGTAAACAAAGCGCGCGCCGAAGCCGCTGCCCGCAGAGAACTTGCGCGACGAAAACAAAACGCTCAAGCGCGAAAGGTTTCCAGCAGGCCGCCTATGACCACCAAAGAACTGCTGTTGAAAGGTGGCTGGAACAAAAAGAACAAACCCGCCGAGTATCTGCCTTCGGACGTCTCCAATTGCTCGGACCAGGGCAGCCGCATTGAATGCATGTCTGAGGAAGTCGATCGCAATATCGGTACGGCCGACATCAGCTACCAAACCAAGGCCATTATCTACAGTATCGATGACGATGGCAGTTTTAAAGTGTCCTATCGCAACAAAGTCAATAAAGTCAAAGCGAAAGATCCGGCATTGAGCCACAAAGTGCCGGTTAAAGAAGGCTGGCAGGACGCGGAGCATGTGCTGGAATGTGAAATGGAAGAGAGCAAATTGGTCAATTGCACCAAGGATAAAATCCGTAAAGTGAGTTTTACTCGCAAATAAAACTTACTCCATCATCGAAAAAAACCGCCTTTGACTGGCGGTTTTTTTTTGCCACCGGATAAAAATACTCGCTAGTGACCGGCCCACAAACCGGTTTTTCACCTATAGGAAAACAGGTAAAGGTCAGGAGCGACGCCATTGCTGCGCCAGCCGAACACTCAGGACTACTCCGCGCGACATCCAACGGATGATTTTAGGTTCTAGCCTCTGCTACTATACGGCAACAATTTTCCACTCAGCGGCAAAGGTGAACGATGCGAAATCTATGGAACGATGAAGCGGCAAACGCATGTGGTAATGATCCCCTGCAATTACGGGTTTACACGTCCCGCTTATTGGGTCAGGAACCTAAATTGGTCTTGCACGGCGGCGGCAATACGTCGGTGAAAACCTATCAAACCAACATGTTTGGCGAGGAAGAAGCAATATTGTATGTCAAAGGCAGCGGCTGGGATTTGGCCACCATTGAAGCGCCTGGTTTTGCACCAGTGCGTTTATCCGTACTGCAAAAACTCGCCACCCTGCCCGCGTTGAGCGATTCGGATATGGTCAAAATGCAAAAATCCGCCATGACCGATCCAACCGCCCCCAATCCCTCCATTGAAGCTATATTACACGCCATTATTCCGTTTCAATTTGTGGATCATACCCATGCCGATGCCGTGGTCACCATATGCAATAGCCAAGGTGGCGAGCAAAAAGTTCGAGAAATATTCGGCGACAGTGTATTGATCGTGCCCTACGTGATGCCGGGTTTCCTATTAGCAAAAACCGTACGCGAAATGAGTCAGAACGTTGTCTGGTCCGATATCCAAGGCATGATTCTGATGAACCATGGCGTATTCAGTTTCGCCAATGACGCTAAAACCAGTTATCAGCACATGATTAACATCGTTAGTAAAGCCGAAGAGTACATCGCCCGGCATATTAGGGCTCAAGAAGACGCGGAAAAAGCGGAAAAACAACCGCTTTCATGGGAGCAGTTGGTCACCTTTAGCGAAATCCGTCAGCACACCTCGAAACTCAAGGGCCATGCCATGGTGGCCAGATTAAACCGAAATCCCAATGCCGAGAAATTCTCACGACTGGCGAATCTATCCGATGCAGCCAATCAGGGACCGCTGACGCCAGATCACATCATTCGCACCAAACGTACCCCGGTGATTGTGCAGCAAGATGTTGCCGCGGAAATGGCCGAATATAGTCGACAATACGCGGCGTATTTCCATCGCCACAATGACGGCAGTCTGTCATGTTTGGACAGCGCTCCCCGCTGGGCGGTCTGGCCGGGGCAAGGAATCATCGCCTTCGGCACTTGCGTCAAAGACGCCGCTATTGTCGCAGACATAACCGACCACACCGCCCAGGCCATTCAAGTGGCTGAACAATTGGGCGGATGGCGCGCTTTGCCGGAAAAAGACTTGTTCGATATCGAATACTGGGAACTGGAACAAGCGAAGCTAACGAAAAAAACCCAATCACCACCACTGCAAGGACAAATCGCCTTAGTCACCGGCGCCGCCAGTGGCATAGGCAAAGCCTGCGTTACCACATTACGCCAGCAAGGCGCGGCAGTGATTGCGCTGGACATCAATGATGACATTCAGCATGTGTTCCAAGACAATGACGTATTGGGTATAGGCTGCGACATCACGAATGAAGAGGCGATACGTGCTGCCCTTAACACAGGCGTTAGCACCTTTGGCGGGGTGGATATCCTGGTCAATAACGCCGGTATTTTCCCCGTCAGCGAGGATATTGAAAATCTGCAAAACCACACCTGGGAGCGCAGCCTCAAAATCAATCTCACCGGCCACCAGTTGATGCTAAAACACTGCATTCCGTTTCTCAGCCGGGGCATCAATCCCAGTATAATCATGATCGCATCGAAAAACGTGCCGGCGCCGGGCCCTGGTGCCGCCGCTTATTCCGTGGCCAAAGCCGGTTTTACCCAACTGGCGCGGGTCGCGGCGCTGGAACTGGCCGAACGCGGCATCCGGGTCAACATCATTCACCCGGATGCGGTATTCGACACCGGTATTTGGACCGATGAGGTATTGTTAAAACGCGCCGAACACTACGGCATGAATGTGCAGCAATACAAAACCAAAAATCTATTACACGTGGAAATCACCGCACACGACGTCGCGCAGCTGGTATGTGCCATGGCCGGTCCGGCGTTCAGCAAAACCACAGGCGCGCAAATTCCTGTCGACGGCGGCAACGACCGGGTGATTTAACGCGGGTTTGTTGATAATTCCATCAAGTTGGGCTAGCTTTTCACTCTATAGAATTTGATAACCCGTCCTGGGATAAGCATGACTCAAACTTGTATCGTTTATCACATCGACAGAAACAACAATTTCATAGATGCCAATGACGCATGGGACGAGTTTGCTCTGGCCAATAACGCACCTCATTTAGTCCGCAAGCTGATATGCCGCCATTCCCTGTTTGACTTGATATCCGACCCACAGTGCAATCACTTATACAAATTGCTGATTGAACGAATCAAGCATACCGGCAAACCGATTGATTTCGAGTTTCGCTGCGATTCTCCCGAAATGCGCCGTTTTATGCACATGGAAATGATTCACCAAGCGGGCAATGGCGTTGTTTGTTTTAAAAGCACCGTTCAACGGCAAGAGCCTAGAGACCCAGTTGCGCTGCTGGATCCCGATAACCACCGTTCCACTGAGCGGGTTATAATCTGCAGTTGGTGTAAAAATATAAAAATCGGTGACAATCAATGGGTAGAGATCGAAGAAGGCGTTGATCGCCTGGGACTATTTAGTACCGACTACTTGCCACAACTGTCACATGCTATATGCCCGGCCTGTAACGAGAGCGTGTGGCGTGAGCTTGTTAAATAGTGCCCATCCATAAACGAGGGTATTTTTTCAAGATCAAGGCGCACCGGTTTCGAAATGCGCGGCATATATTATTAGACATTTATGCCTGAGAGATTTTGCGCCGCGGACTCGAGATATTGCCGCTATCGATGGTGTGCGCTAAACAAAAAAGGCGCCCGGAGGCGCCTTCAAAATTTCACTATCTGGGAAAACCCCATTTTATTGTAAAGTCCCCCCTGATGAAGTGATAACAAGTAACCCATGCCCGATCCCTGTTATCACCACCCCCCTTTCGGTTGTTTATGGTTAGTACAATCCGCTACTTTATGATCGGCTTCCAGGCCTGGCTTCCTGCGACGCCACCCTATTATTTCGCTATTCTGTTGTTTCGAACGGTGTTTCGATTCTGATGTTCGCTACTGATCGGGAACTCTGCATTAGGTCTCTGTCAATGTAATCAGGATCGGAAAGTGGAGTCAGTCTAGCAATGACGATTGACTTGCGTCAAGGATTTTCAAAATCGCGCAAAATTTCAACTTTTATTTGTAACTTTTTGTTTTTTCTAGTTAACGTAGATTCCCTTTGTAAGTTTAACCCTGACAAAAAGTCGATTTTTTCCAATAAAACCAACAATTTTTAGCGATTAAAGGAAATTTTCTAAAAATCGGCATTTTTTTACTGTTTAGCTACAAACAAACACAAAAAAAAGCCCCGCACACTGTGCGGGGCTTTTTAATGAATGGACTTTGATGGATTACATCATGCCGCCCATGCCGCCCATGCCACCCATATCCGGCATAGCTGGGCCTCCTTCTTCCTTAGGCATTTCCGCGACCATGGCTTCGGTGGTAATCATTAAGCCAGCCACTGACGCAGCGTTTTGCAGCGCGGTGCGGGTCACTTTGGTGGGATCAAGAATACCCATGGCCACCATGTCACCAAATTCATCGGTGGAGGCATTAAAACCAAAATTGCCATCGCCTTCGGCCACTTTATTCAATACCACCGAAGGTTCGCCACCGGCATTGGCCACGATTTGGCGCAATGGCTCTTCCATGGCGCGGCGGGCAATGTTTACCCCGACGTCTTGATCATGGTTATCAGCTTTGATGTCTTTAATGGCTTGCAACGCTCTAACCAATGCGACACCACCGCCGGGTACAACACCCTCTTCCACCGCGGCGCGGGTGGCGTGTAAAGCGTCTTCCACGCGGGCTTTCTTTTCTTTCATTTCCATTTCAGTCGCCGCACCTACTTTGATAACGGCCACACCGCCCGCCAGTTTGGCGACACGCTCTTGCAGCTTTTCTTTGTCGTAGTCCGAAGAAGCTTCTTCGATCTGGGCGCGGATTTGATTCACTCGAGCCTGGATATCGGCAGACTGGCCTGCTCCATCGATGACAGTGGTGTTTTCTTTGGTGATACTAATGCGTTTCGCATTACCCAGGTCATCC
>JASFLF010000336.1:0-4827 GCA_050118235.1 Gammaproteobacteria bacterium
CGTTCGGCATTGTTGCGATCAGCGAATGCGCCCACTTGCACAAAATGGCCCGAAGCAACCGGCTTGGCGGGTTGTGACAAATCCGTTGATGGCGCCACATCGATCGCCTTGACTTCCACCCGTGCGGTGCCATTTCCGGTAATGCCTAATTTCACTGCCGCTGCATAAGAAAGATCAATCAGGCGATTGTCGTGAAACGGTCCTCGATCGTTTACCTTCACTATTGCGCTTTGTTGATTATCTAAATTGGTAACTTGCACATATGTGGGCAAGGGTAAGGATTTATGAGCGGCGCTCATGGCGTACATGTCATAGATTTCGCCGCTGGAGGTACGCCGGCCGTGGAACTTTGTGCCATACCACGAGGCTGTGCCCCGTTTAACATAACCCTTGGCGCTGTCCAGCACATAATAGCGCTTGCCCGCCACCACATAACTGTCGGGATTGCCATACTTGCTCAGAGGTTCGGGTTTAGGCTCGGCGTCTTGAATATCAGCGGCGCTGATGGTTCGCTGCGGAGGCCCATCTTGCGGGCCGAATGTGCCGCACGCGCTCAGTATGGCGCTTAGGCTCAGCGGAATCCAAATGCAATGGTGGCGCTTATGTACGGCCGTATTGGAACTCGTCATTTTTCCGTAGTCGCAATCGATACCCGACGTTTTTCTTTGATGGCTTTACTTAACTGGTACACCGCCATGGCGTACAACTGACTATGATTGTAGCGGGTTATGACATAAAAATTATCCATTCCCACCCAATGTTCGTGTCCATCTTTGGTTTCCAGTTCAATTAACGCCGCTTTTTCGTTGGTGGGTAAGTCATCGGCGATTTTAATGCCTTTTTTCAACATGTCTCCCAATTCCATATGCGGCCGTATACCTTTTTTGACGATGGCTTTATAACCATTGCCGTTGACGCTGGCTTTACTGGCTATGGGTTGATCTTTACGCCAATTGTGTTCGGCGAAATAGTGGGCCACACTGCCGATTACATCCACCGAATTCTCCCATAAATCCCGCTTGCCATCGTTGTCGAAGTCCACCGCATAGCGCCGAAAGCTGCTGGATATGAACTGTGGTTTACCCATGGCGCCGGCATATGAGCCTTTGATTTCCACGGGGTCTATGTTTTCTTCACGCGCGAGCAGAAGGAATTGTTCCAACTCGCTTTTAAAAAACCGGCTGCGCTTGGGGTAGTTGAAAGCCAGAGTGGAAAGCGATTCTAATACCGAATAGCGGCCCCGATATTTACCGTACAAGGATTCCACACCGATGATGGCGACAACGATTTCCGGGTCCACGCCGAATTCTTTGTAGGCGCGGCTCAATGCAGCGTCGTGTTGTTTCCAAAATTCCACGCCCCCGTTGATGCGTTTGTCGGTCAGGAAAATAGGGCGGTATTCATGCCAGGGTTTGGCTTCCGCCGGACGGGAGATGGCGTCGATGATTTTTTGGTTAATCTCCACTTGTGCAAAGGCTTTCAGCAATTCGTCTTGCTTCAAGCCATGTTTTTTATTCATATCCTTAATAAAATCACGCACATCGCTGCGATTGGATATGTCCGCCCATAACAGGGCTGGATACAGCAGCGCAATGATGAACATGGTGGTTGACAGAGGATGAGTGAGTTTTTTTAACATAAAGAACTACCTAGGAAGTAATTTGCGGTTGGTATGGATGGCCATCAGAATACCGAAACTGGCCATGATCGTCACTATGGAGGTCCCACCGTAGCTGATTAGCGGTAACGGCACTCCAACGACTGGTAATAAACCAATTACCATGCCGATATTAACAAACACATAAGTGAAAAAAGTCATGATCAAGCCACCGGCCACTAGGCGGGTGAACGTATCTTGTGCCTGCGCCGCGATCAATATTCCGCGCACTACGATAAATAAGTACACGGTTAACAAAAGTAAGACTCCTAATAATCCAAATTCTTCGGAAAAAGCGGCAAAAATAAAATCCGTTGAACGCTCGGGCAGGAAATTCAATTGCGATTGCGAGCCGTGTAACCAACCCTTGCCAAACAACCCGCCCGAACCGATGGCGATTTTGGATTGAATGATGTGGTAGCCTGCGCCCAGGGGATCGGATTCGGGATTTAATAACGTGCGTACCCGCTGGCGCTGATAGTCGTGCATGAAAAACCACGCAATTGGCGCGCAAGCAGCGCCAATGCCGACAATAGTCGTAATCAACCGCCAGCCGATACCGGCGAAAAACAGCACGAAAAATCCGGCGCCGGCAATCAATAGCGCGGTACCCAAGTCAGGCTGTTTGGCGATCAATAACACCGGGGTGAGGATAATCAATGCGGCCATGAATATACGCTTGCCGTCCGGCGGCAAGGAGTGTTCGGATAAATACCAGGCCACCATCATGGGTACCGCCAATTTCATCATTTCCGAAGGTTGGAAGCGGAAAAAGCCCAGGTTGAGCCAACGTTGCGCGCCTTTGCCCACATCACCGAAAAAAATGACTCCGATCAATAAGACCACGCCCGCCACATATACCCACAATACCCAGCGTTTCAAAATATCGGGATGGATTTGTGCCAGTCCAACCATCAATACAAACGCCAGAGCAAAACGAATGGCTTGGCGCCACATGAGGTCGACGTTTTGCCCGCTGGAACTGTACAGCACAAACATGCTGGTCACCGCTAAAAGGAGTAAGCCCAGCATTAAAGGCAAATCCACATGCCAGGCATTGGGTTGGGTGCGGCTGTTTTGGGAAAAGTCAGCTAAGGAGCTGCTGTCAAATAAACTCATTGGGTGTTCTTCGCGGTTTTTTGGGCATTTTGTTGTGAAAAGTCCATTTTTTCCAGTTCCAACAAATAGTAATCCATCACTTTGCGGGCAATGGGGGCGGCCGCAGAACCTCCATGGCCACCATTTTCAACGACAACCGCAACGGCGATTTTCGGGGCTTCCACCGGCGCAAAGGCGATGAATAAGGCATGGTCGCGAAGGCGCTCGTCGATGTTCTCCGCATCATATTCTTCATCTTGTTTGACACTGAATACTTGTGCAGTTCCCGTTTTACCCCCAATTTTGTAAGGGGCATCTTTGCCAATAGCGCGATATGCCGTACCTCGCCAGTGATGCACTACCCGTTCCATGGCGGTCAGCACCTTGTCCCAGTTTTCTTTATTTTTGAT
Source organism: Gammaproteobacteria bacterium (assembly GCA_050118235.1). Classification (GTDB taxonomy): domain Bacteria; phylum Pseudomonadota; class Gammaproteobacteria; order SZUA-152; family SZUA-152; genus JAJDNG01. Next base: position 3,166 of record JASFLF010000336.1, read on the forward strand.
GGGGACGGGGCTTTCTTCAATGGGGAAAATCGGTTTAATTTCACCAGAGTTGGCGTTCTCCAGCGCGCCAACGATACGCGGTTGCATGCGTTTTCCGTAAGACGCCAAAATGGCGGTGGAATGGGCTAATTGCAGGGGGGTTATCAAGGTGTAGCCTTGGCCGATACCGGCAATCAGAGTTTCGCCCGCGTACCAGGGTTCGTTGCGGTTTTTGCGTTTCCATTGAGACGTGGGCATTAAGCCAGCCAGTTCGCCAAAGATATCCGCGCCGGTTTTGTAGTTAAAGCCCAGGGGAAATAAAAACCGGGCGAGCCGATCTATGCCCAGATTGTGGGCCAAATTGTAAAAATACACGTCACAGGACTGCACAATGGCTGTATCCAGGTCAACCGCCCCGTGGCCTTGCTTTTTCCAGTCACGGTATCTATGTCGGTCGCCTGGCAGGCGGTACCAGCCGGGGCAATGGGTGGGCTCGTCACTTTTAACCACACCCAATTCCAGGCCCGCCAATGCGACGAAGGGTTTGATGGTAGAGCCCGGTGGATAACGGCCGCGCAAGGCGCGGTTAAACAACGGCAAGTCTTCCGAGTTGCGCAGCTCCTGATAGGTTTTGCGGTCGATACCGGTGACAAACAAATTGGGATCGTACACCGGAGTACTGGCGAGCGTTAAGATGTTGCCGTTATTGGGATCGATGGCCACCACCGAACCGCGGTGGTCTCCCATGGCTTCTTCAGCCACTTGCTGCAGTTTGGCGTCCAAGGTGAGTCGCAAATTAAGCCCCGGTTCCGAGGGGACTTGTTCAATGACTCGAAGGCGGCGCCCGGTGGCATTGGTTTCTTCCTGGGCGACGCCAACATGACCGTGCAAAATGTCCTCGTAAAATTTTTCTATGCCGGTTTTGCCTATGTAGTCGGTGCCGTCGTAATCGGATTCGTCGATGAGCTGTTTTTCTTTTTCGTTGATCCTACCCACATAGCCGATGGCATGCACACCCAAACCACCGTGGGGATAATGGCGGATCAATTCCGCCGCGATATCCACGCCGGGAAAACGGTGGCGGTTGACGGCAATGCGCGCCACTTCTTCGTCACTCAAGCGGGTGCGAATAGGAATGGCTTTAAACGGCCGGTTACGGTTTAACTCACGTTTGAAGCGGGAAAGATCTGATTCATCGATGGTGATCAACTCGGACAGGGCTTGCAGGGTTTCGTCCATGTTTTTCACCCGTTCGGGAGTGATTTCCAACGCGTAGGTGGGGAAATTGTGCGCCAGTAATATGCCATTGCGGTCGTAAATCAAACCACGGGTCGGGGGAATGGCCCGGATATGGAAGCGGTTATCCTCCGACAACGTGGCATACAACTCGTGATCGACAATTTGCAGATAAACCAATCGTGCGATGATCACCACAATCAAGGCAATCGAGACTACCACTGCTGTAATGGCACGCACGTTAAACAGTTTGGTTTCCCGAAAATGGTCTTTGATGGTCAGATGTGGGCGCATATCAGACTACTATTTTTACCACGAAACTCATGAAGGAGATAAAGAGACTTTTTTAACCACGAAGACACAATGAGCACGACTCGAATAATGGTTTAACACCTGGTTTAACATTTTGAAATCTTCGTGTTCTTCGAGTATTCGTGGCGAATAAAG
>JASFLF010000337.1:0-4824 GCA_050118235.1 Gammaproteobacteria bacterium
ACCACCGCGGCCTGCAAGTCGCCCGACAAACCGATGGTAGCGGAAAAATAAAATACCACCACGGGAACGATAAAAAAACGCAATACAATGACCGGAACGACGGTGGGCATTAACTGCCACTGCGTTTTGCTCCACTGCAAACTCAGCCCAATGGAAAACAACATCAGCGGAACCACGCCCCGTTCCAGCAAACTTAAAAATCCATCCAGAATAAAAGGCAGCGGAACCTTCGATACGTTTAAAAAAACCGCGACAACTGCGGCCCAAAGTGCGGGGATCTGTATAAGCCGCCCGAACATGGAAGTTTTCACACCGCCGGCGTCACCATAGCGGGCCGCAACCAAAATCCCCACAGTGAATAAAAACGGCGTGCAGGCAAACAAATCGTATTGTATGGCCACACTGCGCGCCCAAGGTCCGAAAGCGGCCTCCAATACCGGCAGACCAAGATAAGTGGCATTGGGAAAGGTCGCGGCCAGTAAAATGGCGCCGGCTTGGGGCAATCTGGACTTGCACACCCGGCAACTAAACACACTTAATACCAGGCCGACCACCAATCCTATCAAGGCCGCCAATGCGATCAATACAGAGTTCGCGCCGATATCGGCTTTCCATAGTACGGACAATACCAAGGCGGGCAACAACAAATAATACACCAGCGACGTTAATACCGTGCGGGTCTGCTCATGACTTAACCCGGCCGGTTTAAGATAGCGCCAGGCTATGCCACAGACAATCAAACCCGCCATTTGCAGGATAACCGTTAGCATCTTACTAACATTTTTAAGCGTGTTGGTGAAGCATTAATGTAAACCGGCGCTCTCTGTTGGTGCATAATTAAATAAATGTTGTCCCAATTAGTTTCATAACTTATTGATATAGATCAAATATCTCTCTGGTATAGAAACTGCTTGGGGCACAATAGAGCGATATACTCTAGCGTCTGTGTGTGAGCAAATATAATCGACTCAAAGGTATAACAAGGAAACACGGACCATTGCATTTCTAAACGATTCCATGTTGTGTATTGTTACATTATTCGAGAGATACTTGAATGACCGGTACGTTTTACAGTTTCGAAGTTGTCCCCAAAATCCCTGAACGTCTACGTCGCTTAGTCGAGCTCAGCGAAGACCTTTACTACAGTTGGTCGTCACAAACCCGCGCCTTATTTTATTTTCTCCATCCCGAACTATGGGACATGTGCGGTCACAACCCAAAGTTGTTCCTGCGCCGGGTTGCGCAACATCGCCTGGAAAACGCGGTAAAAGATCGCGCGTTTATGGAAGCGTTTAATCGGGTATTGGCGGACTACGATACCTATATAAAAGAACCTCCCAATGTAGACATTCAAAAATGCTTAACCAGCGATCAAGATTTGGTGGCTTATTTTTCTTTGGAGTTCGGGCTGCACGAAAGCCTGCCTACCTATTCCGGCGGACTGGGTATTTTAGCCGGCGACCATTGCAAAGCCGCCAGCGACTTGCACGTACCGTTAGTGGCCATTGGACTGCTTTACCGCCATGGCTATTTCACACAGTCTATTGACGGTTATGGCAATCAAGAGGTGCACTACACGGACGCGGAATTTACGCAATTGCCGATTTCGCCGATGCGCGATGCATCCGGTAATGAGGTTCGTGTCAGCGTGGAATTTCCGGAGCGTACTGTGTACGTCAAGGTATGGTTGGCACAAGCCGGACACATCAAGCTGTATTTGTTGGATAGCGACATTAGCGAAAACAATGATGTTGACCGAACCATTACCTATCAATTGTATGGTGGCGACACTAATACCCGCATTCAACAGGAAATATTGCTTGGTGTCGGCGGAGTTCGTGCGTTGAGAGCCTTGGGCTACAATCCAACGGTCTGGCACATCAACGAAGGCCATGCGGCGTTTCAAATCATCGAACGCTGCCGCGAATACTCTACCAACGGCTTGAATTTCGATACTGCCCTGGAACTGGTCGCGGCCTCGACGGTATTTACCACTCACACTCCCGTGCCGGCCGGCCACGATATCTTTGCCCACGGATTAATAGAGCATTACTTTACCGACCTGTGTAAAAATCTGGACATTAGCATGCCAGATTTTCTGGATTTGGGATCGACACCCTCCAGTCAAGGCGGATTTAATATGACCGCCCTCGCCTTGCGCGGCTCGCGCTTTCATAATGGCGTGAGTAAAATTCACGGCGAAGTCGCCTCGAGAATGGAAGCCTACATCTGGCCACAAATAGCTTCCGAAGACAATCCCATTAAACACGTCACCAACGGCGTTCATGTGTCAACCTTTCTTGCCCCGGAGTGGAGCAACTTATTTGACATGGAATTTGGCCGCGAGTGGCGCAACCAGTTGCTGAACGAAGACTACTGGCAGCGAATTGACGACATCCCGGAATACCGTTATTGGAGTGTCAGGCAAACCCTGAAGTCGATTTTAATTAAAGATTTACACAACCGGGTGGATTTTCAATGCCGGAGAAATAATTGCGGCGGTATTGAATTTGAACGCTTCAGCCATCTACTTCAACAGGAAGGCTCCAGCGCCCTAATAATCGGTTTCGCCCGGCGTTTTGCAACCTACAAACGGGCAACGCTTTTGTTCAGCGATACCGATCGCCTGGCCCGGTTACTGAATAACCCTGATAGACCCGTAATGATCATTTTTGCGGGCAAAGCCCATCCCAGCGATATGGCGGGACAACAATTAATTCACACCATCCATCAGCTCTCACGTCAACCCCGCTTTGGCGGCAGAATTATTTTGTTGGAAAACTATAATCTTAGCTTGGCAAGACGTTTAGTCACCGGCGTCGATGTATGGCTCAACACGCCCGAGTATCCCATGGAAGCCAGCGGTACCTCCGGGCAAAAAGCCGGTCTTAATGGCGTGATCAATTTGAGCGTACTTGACGGCTGGTGGGACGAAGGCTTTGATGGCGAGAATGGCTGGGCCATTCAACCACACAACAGTAAAGATCCCGCCGAACGCGAGCGCCTGGAAGGCCAGATCCTCATGGACACATTGGAACATCAAGTCATCCCGCTGTACTTCGGCCGCAATGGACACGGCTATTCGGAAGGTTGGGTCAAACGCTCCAAAGCATCAATGAAAACCTTATTACCCAAATTCAATTCGCAACGAATGGTAATGGACTATGTGCGCGATTTTTATTCCGCGGCGGCGAAACACGGCAAAACCTTAGAGGGAAAAAACGCGGATCTGGTCAAACAATTGACAGAGTGGAAAAGAACCATTCAAAATCACTGGAATAATGTCACTATCAGACGCTTGGACGAACCGCAACAATCCATTGATAGCGGAACACTCATGAGCATCCTGGTGGCGGTCAACTTAAAAGACCTTACCGCCGATGACGTGGTCGTCGAATGTTTGATTGGCAGGAAATCCAATATTGGAAAGTTTATCATCAAGGATGCCATTAAATTGCGGCCGCTCGATAAAAACGAGCTCGGTGAAACGTTATTTAAGGCGGAATTCGAACCCGGCATGGCGGGGCTGCAATTTTACAAGCTGCGAGTATATCCCTATCATGCCCTGCTTGCGCATCCGCATGAAACGGGATGTATGATTTGGCTGTAGCGTTCCTCGTCACCAAATAGGAAGGCAATACAGTCCGTGGCGTGCTAAGCGGTGAGCCGCTGTCTCTAAACAACCTAGCTGTGTTTAGAAAACGTAATCAAAACGTTGACAGGAAATCCTATGACCAAGCAACTTTCGATACCGTATGCCGAAAATGCGGCAGCCGCGGAACGTAACACTCTGGTACGCCATATTAATCTGCAACTGGCCGCTCTAGGCTATACACCAGCGGGTACAAACCATGACGATGAATTTTTACAAATCGCCGGCAATTTAATCCGTAACTATCGCCAACAGAAAAAACGTCTTGAGGAATATCGATGCCCCACTGACGAGCGCATCCAGAATTTTCTCAACAACTATTTTGCGCAACATGGACACGCCCTAGCTCCGGCATTACCCAATTCCACCTTTGTTCTCGATCACCCCGGAATTGCAGAAGTGCTTTCTCTGCCGGTAAACGGAGATAAGTTTGTATCACCGTATGTGGAATCTTTCCGTATCAAACAAGGAGTGTTACACAATCCCAAAAATGATCGTCGTACCACCCAAGGCGTGTTCCATATCGTCGAAGGTGGTTTAAGAATCCCGCATGACAAAAAAGCTGTACCGGTAAGTGTTTATAAAGCGTTGTTGGAAGCGGCACTACAGCCACCGGAGGATTTGCTGGAGCTGCCTTTTACCTATCATGAGGACGAGCTTAAAGTATCGGCAAAATTATGGATTTCCCTGCTGTTACGACCGGTTGTATGCCCCGCTGTTTCCACTATCTGCGCTGAGCATAGCATGGAAATTCGGTTTTTCGCTCCGGGCAGCCTGGTGTCGAATCTTGATTTTGTGGAACGTATTTTCGGCAACGGAGGCGACCCGTTTTTGCCGGAAAACGATGCTGCGCTGGACATTGACCATTGGACCGGGCACACCGGTTGCGTGATATTGGCCCCCCATGTGACCAAACTCACCAAAAAACACCTGGGCCTGCCACGGTACGATCAAGCCACGGAACGCCAACAACGCGAAGGCATGTGCTGGCGGAACGACAACGAACTTTACAACGACGGTCTGCCTTTTAAAATCACCTGCCGAGACAAACACGGTGTCATAGTCACCATCATTGCCGACAACTATTTTGGCTACAGCAAAAAGGAAGTTAAATCGCAAATCAGTTACTCGGCAAATTTATACGGCGGCTGTGAAGAAGAACACTCCGGCGG
>JASFLF010000338.1:0-4823 GCA_050118235.1 Gammaproteobacteria bacterium
GGCGCAAGTATATTAGCTTCTTAACCTATTTACAAAAGCCTGATTTCTTTATATTGAAACAACTATAATTGGCATTTTTAATTTAGTTTTGGTTATAAGCGCTTTAGTTCAGGACTTTGCGCGTGCGCTTTGAATTACTGTAAAGTATGACATGCAACGAGGCACGCCGCTCAGGTGCAAATTACTAAATCTTACTCGTGCCACTATAGACTCTGCACAATCCGGAAATTTATTTAAAGACTACGAGATCTCGGGGAGCGAGCCGAGTAATTTGTATCGCACAAAAAAAGCGCGACATATATCGCGCTTTTTTCGTTTAAATGTATTGATACTTACCATTGATAGGTGGAACACATAGCGTCTTGATTTGTGCACACCGTAAAATCGGCGCAACCTTGATACTCCACACTGGCATCCGTCTCATTGGCGCCGGTAATGACAACATTACCTGATGTAGGGCGCAAAATATTGTCGCATGTCTCCGACACAATAGGGCTGGAGCTGTACATATCCACATAACCGTAATCAGGATGGTAAAACCTGCCACTGACGATATCCACTCCGCCTGATACTTGATAAGAGTCTCGAACTTCGAAATCCTCAATTCGGTATGTCTTGCCATCAATTCCCACGAAATCCATGGAAATACTGCTTCCGTTCATCTCAAAGCTGGCACTAACGGAATACTCTATTCCATTAACACTCAGACTGAAACCTGACATTTTCAATATTTTCGTTTGCCCACTATCGGATACATATACTTCCCCATCCAAAATGATCTGATCACCTCCAGTCATTACACAAAAATTGGAGAATTCTGCTGTTCCGCTGGTGCTTGACTCACGTCGCTCTGAATAAGAACCACCGCATTCAGAATAAGAAGAGGCCAAACTTGTTAATACCCTCAGCAAATCATCTAGATTCTCTTTATTTCCCTTAATTTGATCCATGTTTGAATATGTGTCAATCGTTAGAATCTTGGCGTTGGTTGAGTCGATTGTCGCCATGGAAGTATTGCCTGTGTAAGTAATCCACTGATTTCCACGTGTAACTGCAGCCCCATCGGAGCCACCGCCACATGCCGAAATCGCTACCATGGCAACGAACAGCCCCCCATACAAATATACTTTTGATATTTTATTCATGACTAAGCCCTTAAGTTTATGGAAAAAATTATTTGTAGAACTAGTAAATACTAAAAAAGAAGAAGCCGAAATTATAAAGGCAACTTAGCTAACCCTGCAATTAACCCAATTTTACTGTGGTTAAATCATGTTGCATACGCAATTCTAACATTTGATATTAACTGCATCACCGGTATGCAACGTTTAAAACAAGTCCAGGACTTATTGTTGAAAAAAAATCCGGCCAGCTTTGTATCCTATTTTTAACATTTCTTCCTTGGCAGAACCTTAGCCCAACGTAAATAACTGTACATTAAACTAAAAAGTACGTTGAACCACCTTCACGAGAACGCTTGCAGCCTCTATCTATCTGATTTAAAGAATATTTTTCTATTTTCAGAAATAAAACAATTGTTTGAAATAATAAAACGTTTGTTTTAATATATCGCACCGTTAACAACTGCCAATGGAGAGCGTGGAGAGCGTGGTGAACGTGAAAAGTAATCAACGACAACGGCCGGACTCGGAAAGTAGCGAAACTAGGAGTCGGCTTTTGGAAGTGGGGACCCGTCTGTTTGCGGAAAGCGGATTCAAGGGCGCATCCGTGCGAGAGCTTTGCGCGGAAGCCGGAGCCAATATCGCCGCTGTGCGCTATCACTTCGGGGGTAAGGAAGGACTTTATCGGGCCATATTTGAAGCAACGCTGGATGAAGATGAATCCCGCTTCCGGGTGGCAATGGACAACATTAATACCGTGATCGATAACGCCAATGGCGATCGGCATCAGCTCGGTATCGCCTTGGAATTATATATCAAAAGTTTTTTCGCCCGTTTTCCACTCAACGAACACAAGCGCTGGTTCAGTGTATTGGTTATGCGCGAATTATCTTTTCCCGGACAGGGATTTGATCTGATTTACGAGCGACGAGCAAAACCCTCTCAACAAGTACTGGCCCGCCTCGTAGCGGCATCGGATGATATTGATAAAAACTCCGAATTTGCACGCCTGCAAGCCCATGCCCTAAACGGTACTATCATGGGCGTTATCATTTCGCGCAATATTCTATTGCGCGCGATGCAGTGGCAGAGTTTCACTCCTGAAAAACTGACCAGCTTGTTGGACGTCATTAGCAAACTACTATACAGCGCCTTGTCATTAACACCGCCGCAACCCACGCGAGCTTCGGGAGAGGTGTCATGAATTCAAGCTTCAATAAACTCCTGATGCTGGTAGGCTTCATCAGTATATTCATTCCATCACTCGTGCTTGCTGATACCAACGGTAAACCAGCTGAGCAATTGCGCAAAGCCAGTGCAGTGCTAACCGTTACTACGGTAACACCAAAACGAGAACAGTGGCCTCTTAGCCAGTCGGCCAATGGTGGATTATATGCCTGGCAGGAAGCCATCATTGCCGCGGAAACCAGTGGCTTACGCATTACCCGATTGTTTGCAGACGTGGGCACTGAGGTGAAGCGCGGACAGAAACTGGCACAATTGTCACAGGATTTGATAAAAGCGGAACTTGCACAAAAAGAAGCACTGGTGGCTCAAGCAAAAGCCGAACTTGCCGAAGCACAAGCCAATGCCAAACGCGCCATTGAAGCCAAAGGCAGTAATGCTTTTTCTGAACAACAGACTACTCAATACCTGATTGCAAAGGATAAAGCCAAGGCCGGTCTGGCTGCTGCTGAGGCCCAATTGAAAGCCCAACAGATTCGTCTGCAACAAACCAATATTGTTGCAGTGGACGACGGCGTGATTTCATCGCGCAGTGCAACGCTTGGCGCCGTGGTGCAAACCGGAAGCGAATTGTTTCGCCAGGTCCGGCAAAACCGTCTGGAATGGCGTGCTGAATTGATGGCTGAGCAATTGGTACAAATCCGGCCCGGACAAAAAGTCACTATCAACCTCAGCAACGGGGAGGTGATAAATGGCACGGTACGAGTACGCTCCCCTACTATCGATCCTGAAAACCGCAAAGGGTTTGTCTATGTGGATCTGCCATCCAGTGAATCCGCACACCCCGGCATGTTTGTTCGAGGCGAAATCCTGCTTGGAGAAAAAGAGGCGCTCACCGTCCCTGAGTCGGCACTGGTGATGCGTGACGGTTATTCCTATGTGTTTGAACTGAATGCAAAACGGCAGGTAACGCAGCGCAAGGTGATTACCGGCCGTCGTGCCAATCGCCGGGTGGAAATTCTCGAAGGATTGGATGCCAACGCGGTCATTGTTGCCACAGGCGGTGCCTTTCTCAATAGTGGCGATACAGTGCTTATTGCTGAAATCAATGAGCAGACTCCCGGGAAGATCGTGCAATGAATGTATCGGCCTGGTCAATTCGCAACCCGGTTCCGGGAGTGCTACTTTTTGTTTTGTTGACCATACTTGGGATCAGCAGCTTCAAATCGTTAGGCATTCAAAACTTTCCAGATATAGAGTTGCCCAGTGTCGTCGTTACCGCAACTCTTGAAGGAGCCGCACCGGCACAGATGGAAACCGAAGTTGCCCGCAAGATAGAAGATAAAATTGCAACCCTGGGCGGTGTGGAGCATATCCGCACAACCATTACCGACAGCACAGCAACGATTATCGTTGAATACAATATCGATCAGGATACCGAGTCGGCGCTAAACGATGTACGCAATGCCGTTGACAGTGTGCGCGCCCAACTACCCGGTGACATGAATGATCCGATTGTTTCCAAGATCACCACCACAGGTAACGCCATTATCACCTTTACCGTGCAATCGGATTATATGGACGAAGAGGAATTGTCCTGGTTCGTGGACAATGAAGTAGCCAAATCCATGTTAGCCGTCGACGGGGTCGGCGCTTTTTCGCGGGTCGGCGGAGTGGATCGTGAAGTCAGCGTGGCGCTTGATCCGGTGAAGATGGCTGCATTGCGAGTAACACCGTCACAAATCACCGCCCGATTGAAAGAAGTACAACAGGATGCCTCCGGCGGTCGAGGTGATATAGGCGGCGCAATCCAGTCGGTACGTACTCTGGCAGCTCTACATAGCACTCAAGAAATTGCCGCGCTGGAAATTCCGCTGGATAATGGTCGCACCGTACGACTGGGGGATATCGCCACTGTACATGACAGCATAGCCGAACGCAGCACCTACACCTTTCTCGACGGCAAACCCGTTATCGGTTTTAACATTACCCGTCTGCGCGGCGTGAGTGAAGTGGCGCTGGCCGATGGTGTGCGCAAGATGGCTGAAGATTTGCAAAAACGATTCCCGCAAGTTTCCATCAAGGAAGCCTTTAACATCGTTGACGCGGTTGAAGACAACTACCGCGGCTCAATGGAATTACTGTATGAAGGCGCCATATTAGCGATCCTGGTTGTGTTTTTGTTTTTACGCGACTGGCGTGCCACCATAGTCTCGGCAACCGCCTTACCTTTATCGATTATTCCCACCTTCATCGTGATGAACTATCTGGATTTCAGTCTCAACATCCTCACATTACTGGCCATGGCCCTGGTGGTGGGCATACTGGTGGACGACGCCATTGTTGAAATTGAAAATATTGTGCGTCATTTGCGCATGGGTAAAAAGCCGGTGGAAGCGGCAATGGAAGCGGCACAGGAAATCGGTTTGGCGGTTATTGCCACCACCATGACCCTGGTTGCGGTATTTTTACCAACGGCGTTCATGGGCGGGATTCCCGGAAAGTTCTTCAAACAGT
>JASFLF010000339.1:0-4823 GCA_050118235.1 Gammaproteobacteria bacterium
AATTCTGATTTTGGCTTAGTGCGAATTTCGCCTTAGTTCCTATATAGTAGGTCGTCTTTTTGTGATACGGTCTTACAGCCCATAGATCTGTGCCATGGCCTCATAGTCCACGCCGAATTTTTGAGAAAACCAGCTGTTCACATAGGTATTATCCGGTGCTGCCTTACCACAACGAAGGATGTACTCACCCTGATGATTTCCCAACCCCTGTTCGCAATAGCTGGCCACCCAGAGAGTATTGAGTTTGTCCTGTATTTGAAGATTCGCATTATCCAGTGCGCCCATGAATTTTTGGTCGATCTTCATAAAGCTTGCGCTTTTGGGCGAGACTTTGGCTGGTTTGAATGTAGTGTTGTGTCCCTCGGTGCGATGGTTTTCTGATCTAACCAATTCATGATTTAACGTTTGTGATTTCACGTTGCCCCTATAAGTAATGCGCATTTTATATTTTTCACTGTATTCGCGCACCGCGTATTTATATGTTTTTTCAACTTCCCTGGTCTCTGTTGTGCCGTTTGCCAGTTTTACTTCTTTGTTAGTTTTATACTTAGCAGACCGCGTAATGCGACGTGAGGTCTTTTTATAGTCTACATCGCCTGATACATCTATAGCTAATAAAGAAGCCCCCTTGCTTGTATACCACAGGGAATTTTTAAACTGGTCTTCCAGTCTGGCTAGCTCTCTTTGAAGAACTGTCCGCTGCCCGGCGTTATCGTTTGTTCTAAATCTAACGTGTTGAGTGGTACTAAGGCCCTGATAGCGGGAGTGGTCAACGTTATCTACTGTTAGCGAAACATCCTCTCCCCATGTAAGACAATATTTTTTGACAAAGTCATGCATATAAAAACGCTGTCCGGATACATCTTGAACCATGGAGTGGCACTGTTTCTGCCCGAGTTCCTTGAGCCGTGGTTGATACTGTTCAAAATCCGTCTCCAACTGGGCATTGGCAATCAGATACGCATAAGAGTACGTAAACCAGCGGAATTTATCCGGTAGCGGCGATTGCGAGAGATTTTCCGCTTCTTTGCGCAGCCATTTTTCCGCGTTGCGTGTTTCTTCATCCTGAGTCATGGCAACCGCACCTTGCATCTCAATATTCCATGCCTTCTGGTTACGCAGAATGCTCTCCAGTTTTTTCGTTGCCCCAGCGTGGTTTGAGCCCAGACGCAACATGCGCACCTCTATCAGCCCCCGGTCGATGATCATATTGTGCGCCTTGTTGAGACCTATGGTGGCCTCAACATCGTTCGGGTTTTTTAACAGCGCCTTTTCATAAAAGGCGGCCGCTTCCTGATACATGCCCTGCTCAAACAGCTTGTCACCCTTATCCACCAGGTTTGCGCACCCAGCGGCCATCATCATAAGGCAAGGAAATAAAATGTAACGCTTAATAGGTTTTGTTATCGGCATTTTTGATACGTTTTAACTATATGTAGCGACCACTGCGGTAACCCGAAAATACGTGTGACATCAAAAAATATCATCGGCTCGGGGATTTATCACTTTAGGAGTATTAGAAGAATAAATGCCCTATTTGCCCAAGTCCAGCGGTAATAGTGCTAATGATCCGCCCAGTAGCTGTTCGATAAGCCTAAAATTAGCCGGAATTCCCGGACTAACGCCGAAAACTCACCCCCGCTCTCTCACATACCGTCCCATTCTGAACCCATCAGGCATCGCTAACATCCGCGCGGTTCATGCGGCGGCGTGGTTTATGGAAAAAATCGGGATGGAGAGGATGGCAATTCCGACAGTTATTATTGGATGTATTTTACTCAAGATAGATTACCCCGCGCTCTTTATACTTGTCGCATTAAAAACAGAACAGACAATTCACTAACCATGATAAATGGCAAACCCTGCGCAGAACTGTTTGGCGCGAATATACTGTGGATGGATTCGGTAACGGTGTTTCAGATTGAGACTTACGGCGGTTTTGATAGCCTAAGCGGCCTTACTTGCTTGATCCTCAACGGAGTGGAACCTTGAGTATCTTATACAATCGATCGACGGAACTAGTCCGCAGCCTCTACGACCACTGGCTCTCTGCGCCTGCGGTGTTTGACACCATATCATACTTCCCTGATGGCCGACGCTTCGGCGACATGTGGGAATCGCTACGCGATGAAGCCTTTTTTGTAGCCAGGGACATTCAAAAGGTACCGCGATTTCATGAACTGATGGAAGAGCAAGCCGATATTTCCGCCCAAGACGATCGTGATTGGCGTATGTTCGTATTGAAAGCCTATGGGGTACCCGTAGTTCGAAACATGGACAATGTCCGGCACTCGCCTCGCTTATCTCATCCTCCCCCGATGTGCTGTCCGCCTCGCTTTCTTTCCTGGCACCACGCAAACACATCCCTCGACACCGCGCCCATTTAGGGGTGTACTTCGATTCCACCTGGGTTTGTCAGTTCCCACCACCAAGGATGGAACTCCATCCACCGTACTCATGATCGACGACATCGAGCATCGCATCGGAAACGGAAAGTTCCTGCTTTGGGACGACACCTTCCCACACGAGGTGTGGAACCATAGCGACTCGATGCGTATCGCCCTGCTCCTGGACATTCGACGCCGCGATATGCCCCTTGACCTGGAGTTGTTCTCAAGCTTCATAGTGAAGCGGATCGGTACTACCATACGTCTGCGCAGAATCTTTTAAAATGCGTTAGAACACAAAACCAATGCCGCCTGGTACGGCATATTTATTACGGTACCCAAAAAGCGATTTCCATTCTTAGATTCCGCTCGTCCAGCCGATGCACACTAGGAAAACTACTGAGCTTGCTATGCCCCAACACTGCAGTGACTGCCAAGGCCATTGAATCGATGATATCGTCAATGGCCACTTCTTTACGACGGTGGTTGTCGGCGGCGAATTCCAGTATTTGTTTAATTTTTGGGAAATAACGCGATAGCACTTGCATTCGCTCCTCCCTGCCTGCGGTTTGCTTTTTGCTAAATTGCATGGCGTTTTTATTGTTTAAAGCCCAAAAGCAAACTTCCGGATGACATTCTCGCAATTTTCTGCGTAAAGGATTGTTGCTCTGAAGCAGCTCATCGATTTGACGGATTTTAGCGGTGATATTCCAAGTTTGTTTGCTGAGCTTTGTGCCTAACAATTGATAATTTAACTGGCAAGCCTGGGGATAATTCTTTGCGTACACCGCGGGGCGAGAAGGTACTGAAAACACACTTGCCGCTCGTGGCATACCTAACGCCTTTCTGGCTTGTTGATCACATTGTCTTTGCGGACCCGCCGAGTCCAACAAACCAATGGGTATATCGATCAATGTCAATGTTGAGCTTTCGATGTGTTTTGCAAGGTCATCGCGATTTTGTGCCAGTGCTGTTTTCCAAGCGCCCGATCTACTCAATTGAACAACAAACCAGCCGCCTCGACAACCATCCACTCCCAAATAACCGTTTTGCATCTTAACTGAAGATAGTGCGGATAGCGCTCGGCACTAGGGTGTAAAAGACTGCAAAGCTTGTTGTTGCTGCGCTTCGAGTTCGTTTTGGAATTTGTTGACGAGAGCAATGTTGTGTTCCAGTGCCGCCGACCCTTCTTCGGAGTCGCTGATTTTGCGGCGCAAATGAATCATTTCCTGCTTCATCTCCCCAACATAGCCATTCATAATTTTCTGTTCGTGCTGTTGCAGCTTGTCGTTATTGTGTTCCTCGTAGTGTGTTAGTGTTTGATCAAGCAGCGTTATTATTCTATTGTTTAAATCGTAATAGTGTTGCACCAGCAACTGTGTCTGCGCGGTTATCACGTTGTCTTTTATCCATAGAAATTCGTCATAACTCATGTTAAACGAATTGGCCGCTATTTTTTCAATCTCATCGAAATGGCGAAAATTGAGACCGGGAGACTGATCCGGCTTATTGTTAGCGATTGTCATTTTCTTTGCCAATTTTTGCGCTTTGACATCTGCAATGATTTTATGCCGTATCACAACGTATCCAGCGATTTGTTGCTCGGTTAGTTTTCCATCTGCAGGTCTTTGGAAGGGTGTTATGGAGGAAGTAACCGAATTTTTATCGTAATAGGTGTCACTGCCACACCCCGCGGTAACAATTACCAATACCATGATTGTAATTCGAAGCAAAGACGAGGACATTCTATCTATACCGTGGTGTTTAAATGACGAAAAAAAAAACGGCGTGATTCGCTCCTATTCCCCCCCTATTCCATGCGCTGTATTTTTCGCGGACAATCCACCCACCCCTGTTGTTTATAGTTACCCACCAGCCAGTCGTGGTTAAATTCATCGACACCGCATATATGCGGTTTTTCATCTTCCACCCGGACATAGAAACAAGCGACATCCGCATCCCAGATAATGTGGATAACCGGGCCCGAAAACCAGCGATTTTCCTTCAGTTCCTGCCCCAATACCGGGGCTTACTCTATTTCGAACTCGTAGCACAACGCTGTATAGTCGCTAGATTGTCTGCGATCGCTTAATATGCGTTTTTCAACGCGGCATTTATACATAAAATTTCTCCAAGGCAATGCGAGGCGCTGTCACTCCAGTTCATCTTCATCCAGAAGCCTTTCATAAAACAGCCTATCCAGTTCACCGGTTAGTTCATTGCCGGTTTGGTCCAATAGTTTGAATTTCTGCCGCTCATTACCTAAAGGCGCATGCCCTTCCAAGGCGCAAATTAACGTATAAATCGTATCTTCGGTTGTCATTCTTAAAATCTCGAAAAGCAATTTTTCTTGTTCGGCGTCCAGTTTTAGGGACTCCAACAAAGAGGCAACTTTTGTTTTAACTCCGCCTTCCAATTCGCCGCGAAAGGACAAGG
>JASFLF010000340.1:0-4818 GCA_050118235.1 Gammaproteobacteria bacterium
TAGGATCAAATCCTACCCCGCTACCAACTTGAAAGAATCGAATTAGACAATAATATTAATAATAAGAAAGCCTCACTCGAGGCTTTTTTTATTGGCACAGTGAGTGCTTTATAAACAGAACATGGAAGAATCAGGCATTTAGGGATACGCTTTACCTTGGCGAAGCCTTAAGGTGGCGTTATACTACGCCGCGCATAGTTGGATTTTAACCGGGTGGGCCTTTGGCCCATTTTTTATTTCGAGTGTTTGGATGCGAACTGCGCCTGCGAATGTGCAAAATCTGATTGAACCGGTAATCTCGGCCCTGGGATATGAGTTGGTGGGTGTCGAGTATATATCGCAAGGCAGACGCTCTTTGCTGCGGATTTACATCGATCATAGCGACGGCATCAATGTCCATGATTGTGAACGCGTCAGTCACCAAGTGAGTGGTGTGCTTGATGTGGAAGACGTTATCCGCGGCCAATACACCCTTGAGGTGTCATCACCCGGATTGGATAGGCCGCTGTTCACAAAAGAGCAGTTCGAGCGCTATATAGGCAGTGAGGTCAACATTCGCCTATCCATAGCGCAGCAAGGCCGAAAAAAATTCAAAGGCATTTTACGCGGCATTGATGATACGAATGTTTTTTTGAATGTGGACGAGGAAGAAATCAGTTTGCCTTTCAATGCTATTGAAAAGGCCAATCTGGTGCCCGTTTTTTAGATAGGAAAGTTTAAATACAAGATTTTAAAATACGAGTGTTTAAGTACGTAGATTAAATACGTGGATTAATTCGTGGAATTGTAGAGGCGATTGCGATGAACAACAAAGAGATCTTACTCGTAGTAGATGCCGTGTCGAATGAAAAAGACATCGACCGAGATGTCATATTTGAGGCTATCGAGTCGGCTTTGGCCACAGCGAGTAAAAAGCTCAGTAATAAAGATATCGATGCGCGCGTCGCCATCGATCGCAAAACAGGAAATTACCAAACCTATCGCCGCTGGTTAGTCATCGAGGATGAAGAGGAATTGGAATTTCCGGAAAAACAAATCACTTTGAGCGACGCAAAAAAACAAAATCCCGATATCGAAGTCGGTGGTTACATCGAGGAAGACATGGAATCGGTAGCCTTTGGCCGGATTGCTGCGCAAACCGCCAAACAAGTCATTGTGCAAAAAGTTCGCGAAGCCGAGCGCGCCCGCATCGTTGACGCTTATAAAGACCGTGTGGGTGAATTGGTTATGGGCGTGGTCAAACGTGTGGAAAAAGGCAGTGTGATCCTGGACCTGGGCGACAACGTGGAAGCCATTATCCAGCGTGATGAAATGATACCCCGCGAAGCGGTTCGCCCAGGTGATCGCCTGCGCGGATATTTGCGCGAGGTAAAATCAGAGTCCCGCGGACCACAATTATTTATCAGCCGGACGGCGCCGGAATTATTGATTGAATTGTTCAAGCTGGAAGTGCCGGAAGTCGGTGAAGGGCTCATAGAGATTCTAGGCGCTTCCCGTGACCCTGGCGCTCGGGCCAAAATCGCGGTTAAATCCAATGACCCGCGGATCGATCCCGTTGGCGCGTGTGTGGGAATGCGCGGTTCCCGGGTCCGGGCGGTTTCCAATGAATTGTCGGATGAGCGTGTGGATATTATCCTCTGGGATGAAAACCCGGCGCAATTTGTCATTAACGCCATGTCGCCGGCGGAAGTCTCCTCTATCGTGGTGGATGAAGATGCCAATGCCATGATCATCGCGGTGGCGGAAGACCAATTATCCCAGGCCATAGGCCGTGGTGGGCAAAACGTGCGTCTGGCCAGTGAACTGACCGGCTGGGAGCTGAATGTCATGTCCGAACAGCAAGCTGCCGAGAAGAGTGAAGCCGAGCAGCAAGAGTTGATTGAATTGTTTAAAGAGCAATTGGATGTGGATGAAGAAGTCGCCTCCATATTGGTCCAAGAAGGTTACACCAGTATTGAAGAAGTCGCTTATGTGCCTCTGGGTGAGATGCTGGCCATCGAAGAATTCGATGAGGACATCGTCGAAGAGCTACGCAACCGAGCCAAAGATGTGCTGTTAACCAAGGCCTTGGCACAAGAAGAGGAATTGGAAGTCGCGCAACCTGCCGATGATTTATTGCAAATGGACGGTATGGATGACCATTTGGCACGGATACTGGCCAGCCATGGAGTAATAACTATGGAAGATTTAGCGGAAAAATCGGTTGATGATTTGATCGATATTGAAGAAATTAGTGAAGAGCGTGCGGCGCAATTGATCATGACAGCGCGCGCGCCATGGTTTGCTGAAGAGCAACAAGGTTAATTTGTTTTGGGGGAATATATGCCGGGTGTCAGTGTAAAACAACTAGCGAGCGTATTAGGTGTCACAGTCGACAGGCTGCTTGCGCAGCTCAACAAAGCCGGTATGGAAATGAAAGACGAGGATGCCACCGTATCCGACGACCAAAAAGCCCAATTGTTGAGTTTCTTGCGCGGTTCCCATGGCGTGGTTGGTACCAGCAAAGAGACGACGGAACCAAAGAAAATTACGCTGCGGCGAAAAAGCGTCAGCGAACTCAAATTGCCATCCAGTGGCACTGGCCGCGCTGGCCGGGACAAAACCAAAACGGTCAGTGTGGAAGTGCGTAAGAAGCGCACCTATGTCAAGAAAAGCGAAGTACTCGCCCAGGAAAGAGAGCGCCTCAAATCCGAACAGGAAGAATTGGACAGAATCCAGGCACAAAAAGCCGCGGAAGAAGAAAAACTCCGCTTAGAAAAAGAAGAAGCAGAGCGCAAGGCTGCAGAAGCAGAAGCCATGGCCAAAGCGGAAGCGGAAAAAGTGTCCGTTGTAGCCGAGGCCAAGCCGGCAGAAGAAGCGGTTGCCCCTGCGGAAGAAGTCAAAGCTAAAGAAAAAACCAAAGCCAAAGGCAAAGGCAAAGAAAAAGCAGGCAAAGAAGAGCCGCCCAAAAAAGGCGCGGACAAACGTCGAATCCGGGAAGCCAAACAGGAACTGTTCTTCGAAGAGGTTGTAGAAGAGGTCGTAGAAGAAGTAGCAGAGGAAGCGGCTCCTGTAAAAGCGGAACAACGTGGCAAGAAACAACCCAGTGCCGCGGCTGGCCGCAAAGAGTTACATGTTGATTCCAGCAAAGCCCGGCGCAAGAAAAAACCGCATAAAGTCGCGGCTGCCGCACAAGCCGGCAAGCCCATGCATGGATTTGAAAGACCGACCGCGCCTATTGTCTATGAGGTTGCCATTCCCGAGACTTTAACCGTTGGGGAACTGGCGCAGAAAATGTCCGTGAAGGCGGCAGAAGTCATCAAAACCATGATGAAAATGGGCAGCATGGTGACCATCAATCAAATCCTTGACCAAGAAACTGCCGCGCTGGTGGTGGAAGAGTTAGGCCACAAAGTCAAACTTCTCAAAGAAGACGCCATTGAAGAAGAGTTGGGACTGGAAGAAGAGATCGAAGGCGAACGTGTCACTCGAGCGCCGGCGGTGTCGGTCATGGGGCACGTCGATCATGGTAAAACCTCCTTGCTTGACTATATTCGTAAAACCAAAGTGGCGGCGGGTGAAGCCGGTGGCATTACCCAGCATATTGGCGCTTATCACGTGGAAACCGATAAAGGGATAATCACGTTCTTGGACACACCCGGTCATGCCGCGTTTACTGCCATGCGTGCTCGGGGCGCAAAGGCCACCGACATCGTCGTGCTGGTGGTGGCTGCCGACGATGGTGTGATGCCGCAAACCAAAGAAGCTGTACAACACGCCAAAGCGGCTGGGGTGCCCATTGTGGTTGCGATTAACAAAATTGATAAACCGGAAGCCAATCCTGACCGCGTTAAACAAGAGCTGGTGGCCGAAGAGGTGGTACCGGAAGACTGGGGCGGTGATACCCAATTCATACCAGTTTCCGCTCACACTGGCGAAGGCATAGACGAATTGTTGGACGCTATATTGTTGCAGAGTGAAATGCTGGAACTGGCAGCGGTCAAAGACGCCCCCGGCCGCGGCGTGATTATCGAATCCCGCTTGGACAAAGGGCGTGGTCCGGTTGCCACCGTCTTGGTGCAGTCCGGTACCTTGCATAAAGGAGACGTCTTATTAGCCGGCCAGGAATACGGCCGAGTGCGAGCTTTATTGGATGAAACCGGTAAATCCGTCGATGCAGCCGGACCCTCCATACCCGTGGAGGTACTGGGATTGTCCGGGTCACCGTCTGCAGGGGACGACGCTATTGTGGTCGCCGATGAACGCAAAGCCCGCGAAGTGGCGTTGTTCCGTCAAGGTAAGTTCCGCGACGTTAAACTCAAACGCCAGCAGGAAGCCAAGTTGGAAAATATGTTTACCCAAATGGCTGAAGGTGAACTTGCCACGCTTAACATCGTGTTGAAAACCGATGTGCAAGGCACTCAGGAAGCATTGAGCGATGCGCTGACAAAACTTTCCAATAATGAAGTGGAAGTGAAAATTGTCGCCAGCGGTGTCGGTGGGATCAACGAGTCGGATGTCAATTTGGCGATGGCGTCCAATGCCATCATGATAGGTTTTAACGTGCGCGCTGACGCGGTGGCCAAACGCATTATCGAAGAAGAAGGCATTGATTTGCATTATTACAGCGTTATTTACGACGCCATCGATGAGGTGAAACAAGCTTT
The DNA here is from genome assembly GCA_050118235.1 of Gammaproteobacteria bacterium. Taxonomy (GTDB): domain Bacteria; phylum Pseudomonadota; class Gammaproteobacteria; order SZUA-152; family SZUA-152; genus JAJDNG01. The sequence continues at coordinate 4,647 of JASFLF010000340.1, forward strand.
AACCGGGATGCTGGCGCCCGAGTACAAAGAGCAAATCATTGGTTTGGCCGAAGTCCGCGATGTTTTTCGGTCTCCCAAAATCGGCGCCGTGGCGGGTTGTATGGTGGTGGAAGGCGTGGTCAAACGCAACAATCCCATTCGGGTCTTGCGGGACAATGTGGTGATTTACGAA
>JASFLF010000341.1:0-4815 GCA_050118235.1 Gammaproteobacteria bacterium
CCACGCGGGAGAATTCCCGTTCCAGAAACGGCAACAAGGTGCGGCAGTGGGTATGGTTCAGCATCTGGATCAGCATGCCCAGTTCTATCCCCCGTGGATGGGGCTTGATGGTCACCGGTTGCGGAGGCAGTTCGGACACGCTGCGAATGAAACGCAGCTTCTCGCCGTGTGGATTGTCAAATCGCAGCGTCACATGCGGATTGGCAATGGCCGTCTGGTTGATATACATGTCGATGGAATGCGGTCCTTTTTGGTAGTGGCCTTGCAGTTGCGCCTCCACCTGTGTGCCGTGCGGGCGGTTCCACTTCACCTGTTGCTTCTTGTGCATCTCCGGTCGGTTCTTTGCCGTGTCGATGGACACGTACAACTCGGTTGCCCGGGGCTGGCCCGCCACCCGACTCAGCACATGCAGCGGTTTGCCGGTGGTCAACTGGGCGTACATGCCAGCGGCGGCAATCCCCATGCCTTGCTGACCGCGGGACTGGGCCAGCTTGTGAAATTTGGAACCGTATAGCAGTTTGCCGAAAATGCGGGAAAGCTGCGATTCGACAATGCCGGGACCGTTATCTTCCACTATTACTACAAAGACGTCATCGGAGTCGGGTACCGGCTTCACCTCGATGCGGATTTCCGGCAGGATTCCGGCTTCTTCACAGGCATCCAGGGCATTGTCCACCGCCTCCTTCACCGTCGTGAGTAAGGCCTTGGCGCCGGAATCAAAGCCCAGCAAATGGCGGTTCTTGAGGAAGAATTCAGCGACCGAGATATCCCGCTGACGGGAGGCTAGATCGAACGCAGTGGGCGGGTTATCGGCTGTCATATTCGGTTTTTATCAGATAAAGACTAAAATCGCCAGTTGGCACTAACGCAGAATGGGTTTAGCCGCAGGGGCGACCCTAGGTAACTTCCAGAATAGAAGCGCTATACTCTTAAAATAAGGAGCCCCTTCTCAGGGATGACAATATGGCTTTAAGTACCTTGGTGTCCCATGTGGGGAATGTATAGACCAATAAGAGACAGACTACGGTTTTCCGACTCCATGTCTTTCTCCTCTCGAAAAAGGGTATTGGTGAACTACTATGTCTAGATACAGTTATATTGGTATGGCTTTGTGCCTGATTCTGGTGAGTGGCGCGGGCTATGCGCAGGAGGGCGTTATGGTCAAACTACCGGAGCCAGTGATGACGGGCGGAAAGCCTTTGATGCAGGTATTTAAGGAACGTCATTCCACACGCGAATTCAGCCCCAAGGACTTATCGAAGCAAGAGCTCTCGAATTTGCTGTGGGCGGCGGCGGGAGTGAATCGTCCTGCCAGTGGCAAGCGCACCGCCCCCTCCGCGAGGGATTGGCGCGAAATCGACATTTATGTCACGCTGCGTGAAGGAGTGTATCGGTACGATGCCAATGACCATGGTTTGCGGCTCGTTCGCAAAGAGGATTTGCGTGAGTCCACCGGTATGCAGGATTTTGTGGCGCAGGCGCCCGTTAATCTGGTCTATGTCGCCGATTTGAATCGTATGGATGGGGCGAGTCCGGAACTTCAGTCTTTATATACAGGTGCAGACACGGGGGTTATCGTGCAGAATGTCTACTTGTACTGTGCCTCACAGGGGCTGGCAACCGTCGTGCGCGGCTCAGTTGATAGAGAGAAATTAGCACCGCTGCTGGGTCTGGGTAAACATCAGCGGATTATCCTTGCGCAAACGGTGGGCTATCCTGCCCAATAAGGGAAATCCAAAACCGGGTCGGAGGGCGAGTGTTCCCTGTGAGCAAATAGGACTATTATGGACAATAAACAAAAAGCACAACAACGCGCAGACCAAATCCAGGCATTTTATGATGAAGTGGAAGTGCTCGCAGCAGAGAAGGTGTTGCAAATAGGAGCGGTGCAACTGGACTCAGTGGCTCGTTATCATGAGGATTTGCTGAGAGAGCTTACTAAAAAGTACGATATTGATACAAGTTCCCGTCAAAAACAGTTATCGATGGGGATGAAAATTGCCTCTTTTATCGGCGCCTTGGCCATGGCCGCCAGTGTGTTCTTTCTTTTTTATCAATTCTGGGGATATCTCATCACGTCGGTGCAGGTTTCGATTCTGATCATTGCTCCGCTGCTGACTCTGTTTGCTACCAATTGGGTGTCGCAACGAGAGGCGACAGGTTATTTTGCCAAGCTATTGAGTATGGTGAGTTTCGCCTGTTTTGTGCTTAATCTCGTTATGCTGGGGCAGATATTCAATATTACGCCATCGGAAAACGCTCTGTTGGTATGGGCCGTTTATGGGTTTGTGCTTGCCTACGCTTTCGATGTGCGCTTATTACTGGCTATGGGTATTGTCTCGTTGGCCGGGTTTATCGCTGCGCGCATGGGTACCTGGTCAGGCTTGTACTGGCTGTATATGGGCGAGCGGCCGGAAAACTTTCTTGTTCCAGCCGTAGTCATTTTCACGGTCCCGCTTTGGTTGAAACAAAATCACTACAGTGGATTTGCGCCAATCTATCGTGTGTTTGGCTGTTTGTTGTTCTTTATTCCGGTGTTGGTTTTGGCCAACTGGGGCTATGGTAGTTTCCTGCCCTGGCAAATATCGAGCATTGAGGGCACTTATCAAATGGTCGGGTTTATCGGTAGTGCCGCTTTAATTGCGTTGGCCATTCGTATGCAATGGCCTGATACAGTCAATACCGGTAATGCTTTTTTTGTGCTGTTTTTATATACCAAGTTCTATGACTGGTGGTGGGATATTATGCCCAAGTATTTGTTCTTCCTTGTGATCGCGTTGACATCGTTGCTGCTGCTGTTTGTGTATAAACGTATTCGCTTGCACAGCCAGTTCGGAGGCGCCCATGCGTAAGTTAATGATCGTTGCCGTGTTGTGGCTGGTGTTGACCAATATGGTGGTGTTGTCGGGTGTCGCCTATAATCGTGTTGGAGATCCTTTGGTAAGTATCGAACTCACCGAGCGAGAACTGCCCGTTAAGCAGATTCGTGCCGGCAAAGATGAAGACAGTGGCACAGCCTTATCACTTAAGTGGCGGGTTCCATATACCTCCGAGGTGCCGGAATTTTTGTACACCAATCCACGTTCGCCCGCGTGGCTGGACGAGGCGAAATTGGCTGAACTGGGTTTTGATCTGCGGAAACTAAAGAGCGAAAAAGAAAACTGGTATAAGTGGCCCTTGGGGACCTCTGAGGTAGTGTTGGTTCTGGAATATCAAGGCGATGCCTATCAGCATGCGATGGCGATAACGGAAAATATGGTAAATCAGCTTAGAGAAAAAGTAGAGAGTACGCCTGGCGATCAAACACAGGTTAATAAGCTCAAGCAGTATGAAGGACAACTCACGCGAATGAAAGTATCGCAAACTCGTTTGTATATGATTGACGCAGGAATGGATGAACAGGCCCTGGCAAAAAAATATTCTGAAAAAAACAAATACTTGTTTGCGCGGGGAGAGGTAAGGGTGAGGCGGAATAACGACCGCATCGCAGGCCACATTCGACGCTTGTATGTTGATCAGCTGCATGTGCCATTGCCTTATTCACAGCAGCTAGAAACCCTAACCATGGGTGAAAATTATTATAATCGAGGAACACAAGCCGTCCCGCCGCGCTATCAAGTCCTGTTAAATATCGGCAAACGCCTTGAGCCCTGGATTGGGTCGGTAACTCAAATGCACTAAATTAGATGGGTTTGCATTTAAGGAACTTCTGAATAAGTCTTGGTTGAAAAGCGCTTACCCGGGTTTTGCAAAAAACGCTCAATCCAGGCTATGCCGCTATCTTCTCACTCAATAAGTTTAAACAATCCTCGACCACATCCGCCCGCGCTTTGGCATCAGGCATGTTTTTTACGATGCGAAGCTTGTCCTGGCCATCCATCTTGTAAATGTTGGGTTTGGTTTGGATGAGTGTGATGACGGTCATGGGATCGATGTTGGGTTGGGCGTTAAATATGAAGCGCCCTGAGTCCGTGCCGAATTCGATTTTTTTGATGCCCAGCGGGGTGGCTTTGAGTTTTAGCTCGGTGACACGGAACAGGTTTTTGGTTTGTTCGGGCAGCAAGCCGAAGCGGTCTATCATTTCCACTTGCAGTTCGCGGAGTTCTTCGGAGCTCTTGGCGTTGGCGATGCGTTTGTACATGATGAGGCGGGTATGTACATCGGGTAGGTAATCATCGGGTATCAGCGCCGAAAGCCCTAGATCCACTTCGGTGCCGTGTTCCAAGGGTTTGTCCAGTTCGGGTTGTTTGCCGGAGCGCAAGGCGTCCACGGCGCGTTCCAACAAGTCCATGTACATGGAGAAACCAATTTCCTGCATCTGGCCGCTTTGTTCTTCGCCTAGCAATTCACCTGCGCCGCGGATTTCCAGGTCGTGGGTGGCGAGAGTGAACCCTGCACCCAGATCTTGGATGGATTCTATGGCTTCCAGGCGCTTCAAGGCGTCGGCGGTCATGGACTTGCGCGAGGGCACGACAAGGTAAGCGTAGGCTTGGTGGTGAGAGCGGCCGACGCGGCCGCGCAATTGGTACAGTTGCGCGAGGCCGAAACGGTCGGCGCGGTTCATGATGATGGTATTGGCATTAGGCACGTCTATACCGGTTTCAATAATGGTGGTGCATACCAGGACATTGAAGCGTTGATGATAGAAGTCCGCCATGACGCGCTCCAGTTCGCGCTCGCGCATTTGGCCATGGGCGACGGCAACTTTGGCTTCAGGAATGAGTTCTTCGACTTGTTTGGCCATTTTTTCGATGGTTTCCACTTCGTTGTGTAAGAAGAACACTTGACCGCCGCGACGGATTTCCCGCAAGCAGG
>JASFLF010000342.1:0-4786 GCA_050118235.1 Gammaproteobacteria bacterium
CGTGTCCACCGGATTTTCCACCGCGATATTGAGCGTGGCGGTGCGGCGGCTGTTGACTTGAAAAAATTGATCAATCACATCAAACGCTTCATTGGCAGCTTGTGCCGCACCGGCGCCATTGGCTATTTTATATTCCGCCAAAGCCGTAGCCATATGCGTTAGTGGCGTGACGTTGGTATTGACCAGTTGACCATTTTCGTATTGCACCAGAGAGCGCAGCTTTTGACCATCCGCCAGCGACACTTCCACCCCACTGGCCTCTTCCACATAACTGCCACCGGTTACTTCTACCATTACCAGCTGGCTCTCGGCTTGAAGAGTCACCGAAAAAGCGCCGACCGCATTGGTTAGGCCAACTCCGAGCCGTTCTCCGCGCTTGCCATTAGCAAAACTGTAAATACTGACGGTTGCGTTGCTGATGGCCGAATCAATGGCGTAGCCGCTGACGTATCCCACGGGTCTTTCCGGCGGTAATTCAGTGGTATCTACCCCGCAACTGACTAACGTAGCGGTTAATAGCAACACCAGCAGATAGTTTATAAACCGATTGATGATTGTCATATTGTTTTCCTTCATGATAGCCAGGATACTTTTAGAGGGATTTTATTGAACTAGTAGCGATACAATACCGCACCGGAAACGAGAAACTCGGTAACATCGCCGCTCAATGGAATGGACTGTTCCAATTTGAGCGCGACACTCCAGTCGCGCGCAATCGACCACTCGGAGATCGCGTTGACCAATAATGACACAGCCATTTCGTCACGATCGGGATATCGCTCAGCCAGATAACCCTCATCATCTTTAGTATGCCGCAGTGTATATTTGGCTTGCGATACGTCCAACCCAAGCCCTAACCAAGGCGCCCACTTTTCCACCACACGAAAGCTTTTTTGCATGGAAAAACGCACGCCATAGCGTTCCACATCTTGCCCAATGTTGGTGCCGGAGTCATCCAGGCTGGCGGAATAATAGAAAAGCTCGGACCAGTAACGGAAGTCGCCGATAAACCAATCGGTGTAGATGAGGCTAATAGGTTGCGTGCCGGTGGAGGTCTTGGTGTCGCCGTCGGGATCGTCGACGGATAACCAAACAAAGCCGGCACTGTAGCCAATTTTTGCTGTGCTTTGTGGCAAGCCCAGAGGTACGGCCGCTAATGGTTCAATACTCAGTAACAACACGATCAGGATGGAAAAGGCATGAATGGTGGTTTTTCTTGCCCCCCTGCCCTTTTTGTTTTGATTTTTTTTATTAAAACGCACTCTAGTCCCCCGTTATTCCTATAACGATTCTCTGCGGCCATCCCCATGAACCATATATTACCTTCTATTCGTAAGGCAAATTATTTTTTATAGTCGTAGTTCAGCCGCGTAATCACGGCGCCTTCCTTGCTGTCACCCACTTCTAAGCTAATGATACCGCCATATGATGTTATTGTATCGGCCCCTTTTTCACGCACGTGCAATTCAAATTCACCCTCCCCCCGAATCACCTGTTTTTTCTTCGACCAGTTTACGCTGCTGATGGTCATTTTACGCATATCGGTGATATTGAACAGCTTACGATAGCCGTTTTTCAAATCGCGCCGCGTAGAACCATCGTTGCTGCGAACGTCTTTAGATAACACGCTGAGCAATTGATCGAGGTTTCCGTTTTCATAGGCGATGGTTAGCTTGGCCAGTAAATCGTTCAGTTGCGCTTTGTTTATGTCTTCGTTTGTCTTGCCAGTCGGCAAAGTTCCGTTACCAATGGATGAAACTTGAGTGGGATTGACAATAGTGACGTTCTTGGACGAGGGTGCGGGGACAACCGCATCGACAGTACCGGCTGTAGCAATGGATTTTTTCACTGCAGACTCTTTTGTGACGGATTCCTTTGTGACGGAGTCGTTTGCGACGGATGGTTTCGCCGCTGATGCAGTGGACGCTAACTGTTGCTTTGATGCAGCCGCCTCAAGCGCTGAAGGTTTTTTCGCTGGTGTGGAAGTGAGTGCAGGCTTCTTACTAACTTTGCTTATGGTAGGGTCAACCGATTTTGATTGCGTTTTTGCAGTTGTTGGTTTTGATGGTGCCTGAGATGCAGCCAACGCCGGCGACTTATTTGCCTTAGATACAGCCACTACACTGGCCACTGCCAGTTCTTTATTAGATGATTTATCTTCTTTTGCTGCGGTAGTATCTTCGGATTGCCCCCCTGTGACGGATTGTTTTTGTTGTTCGCCGGGTTTGGAAGAATTCGCATTGGTACTTGAGCCAGGCAACGGAGAATCATTCGCGTCCACCTGCCCCGCAGCATGCTCGGCCGGTTGTTTCGCTTGTTCTGTTAGAAACTGTCCACCTAAGGCGCCGCTATCCCATTGTTCCTCAGAGGACTCGACATTAGCAGATGACATCATCCCATCGTGAAGCGGCATGGGATTCTGCCCGGACGCAATCCTTTCGTCTGCACCAATCCCAGCCAGGTTCAAACTTTCGTTACCATCCGGTGGTGCTATTGTTTCCTCGGTTTGACTTTCGTTTTGTGTAGAGTCGTGTTGTGTAGGGTCATTGTCTACGGCCGGTTTAATATCATGCTCTGCCGGTAACATCCCTTTTATGGTCGCGACCAAAGTATCGCCCGTGTTGCTCTTAACTTGCAGTGGGGCCAGAACATCATTGGAAAATTTGTAAATCCAAAGGAATACCCCCCCGGCGATCAACAATAGCGCAACGGATCCATAAACCAACGGCGGAACCCATGTGCGAGTGGTTTTTGTTTGCCGGCTTAAATTGGTTGAATGATTTTCACCATAGTCAGGCGCGGCTTGTGACTCGGGCACGATGTGAAATTTTCGACCGCTGTTTTGCGCTGGAATTTTAAGATTCGATGATTTGGAAGCTGTTTCATTGTGAAAATCTGACAAAGCATCGGACATTTTGCGCGCTTCATTTAGGACTTCGTCGTCTTTTTCAGTAAATGCGCCAGTACGGTCGGCATCGAAGCGAGAGCTGTGACCTGGTCTCCCGCTTGGGCTGCCGGGAAATACTGTGGAATCGCGGTCCACAATTGACCAGGATGCTTCGCGAGTCACGCTATCGCCGGTTAAGGAGTGGGAAACTCCGTTGACCGCGGAAGGCAAGGGCAACGTTTCGTCTTGATCATTATATGGAAATGTCGGTTCTTCATTAACGACTTCGTGTGCCACAGTTCCTTCATTGCCGAAGTCGTTACTGGCGGAATGATTAACCGCGGATTGCTGTGAGTAGCTGCCTGATGATTGTTCAAAGGATTCCACTCCTCTGGTTTCCGACATGGTTTCCGGCATGGTTTCCGGCATGGTTTCTGACAAGGTTTGGTGATAGGGCACATTCGCTGCCAGCGGTTCCGATGCCACATCATCGATTGCTCTGGATACCATGCTTTCATCGATGTAGTGTTTTTGTTCGGCATAAGCGCGTAATAATATCCGGTTACACAAGGCGTTGATCTGGCGGGGTATCCCCTCGGTGGTATCATGAATCAAGGTATACGCGGACAGATTGAATTTAGGGTCCCCTTCCCATCCCACGCATCGCAATCTGTGTTCGATGTATTCTTGGGTTTCCTGTTTTTCCAGCGGCATTAAAAACGTCGAGGTAATGACCCGTTGCTTTAAATGCAATAGCTCAGGATTGTGCAGGCTCAATTTTAAGCTGTCGTGGCCGGATAAAAAACACTGCAGCGCCGCTTTGCCGCTGAGCTGAAAGTTAGTCAGCATTTGCAATTCATTTAGTGAATTGACCGACAGCTTATGGGCCTCGTCAACGATTAACACCAGCCGTTTATTTTCCCTGACATGTTGCAGGAAAACATCTTCGAGTCTTTTCAGCAGAATGCCTTTTTTCAAGCCTTGGGCCGGAACGTTAAACGCGGCGGCCACCTGCTGCAAAATTTCGTTGGCGTCTAAATTAGAGGTGACGATTTTTCCGTATGTGATTCGATCTTGAGGCAGGCCATCCAACAAATGCAACATGAGTTCGGTTTTACCGGTGCCGGGTTTGCCGGTAATGACAACAAACCCTTCACGCTGGTGAAAGCCGAAACGCAAATGGGTCAACGCCCGTTTATGTGTCGCGCTGCTGAAATAAAAACGCGGATCAGGCGTAAGCCGAAACGGCGGTTCAGTAAAATTGTAATACGATTCGTACATCAAGTCCTACCGGGTCTTATGACACACCTTCATGGATAAAATAAACGTTATGAACCAATGATAGCAACAGTTGCTTCTTCTACAAATGGTCAAATATTAACCAGGTCTACGGCCGGATTGGTGGGAATGCTATATCAAGAAACTGTATAATCCAACTAATCAAATTAACCAGAAATCTTTTGCCCAGGTGTGTTACATATGCTGTGCTTACGCATTTTTTAGTGCGTAAACAGTTGTGCAGTTTAACATATCCAACTGCAACAATGGCATACAATATATGAACAGCGATTTGTGCTGTGCACAAGCATAACGATGGCTCCCTTAATCACTACTTAGACATCCGAAGTACTTAAGACACCGCCGCAGCGGGGAAAGCCGGGGAAATCGGAAATTGTGACTACCGCAAGCCTATAAAATTGAGTGGATTTCCTCGAATGTATAGCCCACCACATTGATAGCCTGTTTTTTGCCTTTCACATAAATCGTTTGTTCGCGGCCACTCCAGAAGCGGGGCGCCAGCGTTTCATAAGCAGATTTGCTTATTACTATATCCTTATGCAGCTCTTTGGAAGCGCTTTCGAGCCGAAAAGCAAGATTCACAGCGTCCCCTATTGCTGT